>NZ_QWFB01000048.1:0-170952 GCF_003576205.1 Achromobacter sp. K91
AGATGTGTATAAGAGACAGCGCTTGAGGAACGCGCCTACGGCGCAGACGACGGCCAGCGCCAGCAGCGTGCCCGCCACGGGCAGCAGGAAATCCACCTGCCCGTGATAGCCGCCGCCGGTTACGCCGCCGGCCACGCCGCCCGCCCACAACAGGAAGGTCATGAGCGAAGCCGCCACCGACAGCGCCGCGGCGATACACAGCGCGATGAACGCCGGCCGACGCGGCCGCGCCGCCGGATAGGGGGAATAGGGCGAGCCGCTGCGGGGCTGTTTGATCCAGTAGACCAGCCCCGCCACGACCAGCAGCAGCATCAGGATCTTGAAGATCATGATGCCAGCGCCCGTTTAGTCTTCACGGCGCAGGTGCGGGAAGAGGATGACGTCGCGGATGCTGGGGCTGTCGGTCAGCAGCATGACCAGGCGGTCGATGCCGATGCCGCAGCCGCCCGTCGGAGGCATGCCGTATTCCAGGGCGCGGATGTAGTCCGCGTCGTAGAACATGGCTTCCTCGTCGCCCGCGTCCTTGGCTTCGACCTGCGAGCGGAAACGCTCGGCCTGGTCTTCGGGATCGTTCAGCTCCGAGAAGCCGTTGGCGATTTCGCGGCCCGTCATGAAGAGCTCGAAGCGCTCGGTGATGCCCTCGCGGGTATCGGAGGCGCGCGCCAGCGGCGAGACTTCCACCGGGTAGTCGATGATGTAGGTGGGGTTCCAGAGCTTGGCTTCGGCGGTCTCTTCGAACAGCGCCAGCTGCAGCGCGCCCAGGCCGGCGCGCGACAGCACCGGGCCGTCGGCGTCGGCGCCCAGCTTCTTGAGTTCCGCGCGCACGAAGGCCGGATCGTCCAGTTGCGCCTGGGTGTAGCCCGGCGCGTACTTGAGGATGGCTTCGCAGATGGTCAGGCGGTCGAACGGCTTGGACAGGTCCAGTTCGCGTTCCTGGTAGGTCAGCACGGCGCTGCCGGTGGCCGAGATGGCGGCCTGGCGGATCAGCTCTTCGGTGAAGTCCATGAGCCAGCGGTATTCCGCGAAGGCCGCATAGAACTCCATCATGGTGAATTCAGGGTTGTGGCGCGGGCTCACGCCCTCGTTGCGGAAGTTGCGGTTGACTTCGAACACGCGTTCGAAGCCGCCCACGATCAGGCGCTTGAGGTAGAGCTCGGGCGCGATGCGCAGGTACATTTCCATGTCCAGCGCATTGTGGTGCGTGACGAAGGGCTTGGCCGCCGCGCCGCCCGGGATCGGGTGCAGCATCGGGGTTTCCACTTCAAGAAAGCCCGCGTTCAGCATGAACTGGCGGATGCTGCCCACGGCCTTGCTGCGCGCCTCGAACGTGCGGCGCGTGGCGTCCGTCATGATGAGGTCGACGTAGCGCTGGCGGTAGCGCAGTTCCTGGTCGGCCACGCCGTGGAACTTGTCCGGCAGCGGGCGCAGCGACTTGGACAGCAGGCGCGCGCTGGCGGCGTGCACCGACAGTTCGCCCTTGTTGGTCTTGAAGACCGACCCTTCGATCGCGATGATGTCGCCGATGTCCCATTGCTTGAACGCGGCGTAGCTGTCTTCGCCCAGGGTGCCGCGGTCCAGGTAGATCTGGATGCGGCCGGTGCTGTCCTGCAGCGTGGCGAAGCTGGCCTTGCCCATGACGCGCTTGAGCATCATGCGGCCCGCGACCTTGACGGTGACGGGGTTGGCGGCCAGGGCTTCCTGCTCCTGGCCGTCGTACTTGTCGTGCAAGGCGGCGGCGCGGGCGTCGGGAACGAAATCGTTGGGGTACGCGACCCCGGCTTCACGCAGTTTGGCCAGCTTGGCGCGCCGTTCGGCGATCAAGCGGTTTTCATCCTGGGCGGGCGCCGGAGTGGTCGAGTGGTCGGTCATGGTCGGGGAATCAGTCGTAATTGCGGATGTCGTCGATCTCGGTCGTGCCGAAATCTTCGCGATCCAGGTAGGCGAGGATGCGGGAGGCCACGTTGGCGGGCGAGGACAGCTTGCCGGTCGCGTGGAACTCCTGGAACTTGGCCAGCGCCGGGAAGCTTTCCGGATCGCTGGAACGGATGGCGACCTGCATGTCGGTGTCGACGATGCCGGGGGCCAGCGCGACGATGCGCGCGCCGTCGGCGCCTTGCTCGGCCTTGACCACGCGCGAGTACATGTCGAGCGCGGCCTTGGTGGCGCAGTAGACGCCCCAGCCGGCGTTCGGGTTGCGGCCCGCGCCGGAGGAGATGTTGAGCACGCGGCGGTCGGCCTTGAGGTCTTCGACCGCGGCCAGGAAGCGTGCGGTGAGCAGCATGACGGCGCTGACGTTCAGGTTGAAGGCGGCGGTGATGGCCGCGCCGTCGACCAGCGCGTCGGTGCCGGCGATGGGGTGCACCGTGCCGGCGTTGTTGATCAGCAGATAGCGGCTGGCATCGCGCGGCAGCGACGCGCAGATGCGCTGCGCCGCCGCTTCAACGGCGTTCAGGTCCGAGAGGTCCACGGACAGCTGTTCCAGCTGCGCATCCTGCGAACGCGCATAGGCGGCCAGCTCGGGATCTTCCCGGCGCGCCAGGGTGATCAGGCGGGTGCCCGGTTTGGCCAGGCCGCGCGCCATGGCGGCGCCGATGCCGCGCGATGCGCCGGTGAGAATTGCAATGGTGTCGGACATTCGTGAACCTCTGGATGCGTTGAGGGGGAGTATCGCGAAACTTAGATGCCTTGCTTCAGGCTGGCCTGGATGAAGGGATCCAGGTCGCCGTCCAGCACTTTCTGCGTGTTGGAAATTTCAACGTTGGTGCGCAGGTCCTTGATGCGGCTCTGGTCCAGCACATAGGAACGGATCTGATGGCCCCAGCCCACGTCGGTCTTGGAGTCTTCCAGCTTCTGCTGCTCGGCCATGCGGTTGCGCATCTCGAGTTCGTAGAGCTTGGACTTCAGCATCTGCATGGCTTCGGCGCGGTTGCGGTGCTGCGAACGGTCGTTCTGGCACTGCACCACGATGCCGGTGGGCATGTGGGTCAGACGCACCGCCGAGTCGGTCTTGTTGATGTGCTGGCCGCCCGCGCCGGACGCGCGGTAGGTGTCCACGCGCAGGTCGGCGGGGTTCACTTCGACTTCGAAGGATTCGTCGACTTCCGGGTAGACGAAGACGCTGGCGAACGAGGTGTGGCGGCCGCCCGAGGAGTCGAACGGGCTCTTGCGCACCAGGCGGTGCACGCCGGTTTCGGTGCGCAGGTAGCCGAAGGCGTACTCGCCTTCGATCTTGATGGTGGCGGACTTCAGGCCCGCCACGTCGCCTTCGGATTCTTCCAGCACTTCGGCCTTGAAGCCCTTGCGCTCGGCGTACTTCAGGTACTGGCGCAGCAGCATGGAGGCCCAGTCCTGCGCTTCCGTGCCGCCGGCGCCGGCCTGGATGTCCAGGAAGCAATTCAGCGGATCGGCCGGATTGGAGAACATGCGGCGGAATTCCAGCGCTTCCAGCTTTTCCTGGAAGGCGTCGGCGTCCTGCTCGATGGATTCGAGGGTGGCGTCGTCGTCGTCGGAGGCGGCCATTTCGAACAGTTCGTTCGAGTCGGACAGGCCCGTACCCAGCGCCGTGAGCGTTTCCACCACGTCTTCGAGGGCTTTCTTTTCACGGCCCAGGTCCTGGGCGTGCTTGGGGTCGTTCCAGACCGCCGGATCTTCGAGCTCGGCGTTTACGACTTGCAGGCGTTCAGCTTTGGCATCGTAGTCAAAGATACCTCCGTAGAGCCTGTTCGCGCTCCGCGTAATCGGCGAGGCGGGCTGCGAGCTGGTTCTGACGTTCGGCTTCCATGATGATCCTGTCCTGATGACTTTTGTGCGAAACCAAACATTTTACCGTGCTTGGGCCAAGTGCGCGGCCGCGTTGGCGGGAAGGGGGACGGATCGCGAGCAGGCGGTTTCCCGGCGTGGACCCCAAGTTGTTCAGTTTTTTGTCAAGTCAGCGGTTCTAGGCTGCGTATAAGCGGTCCAGCCGTTCCTGATCGGGATGACCGGGCCGTAAAGGCGCCGGCGCAGCCGGCCTATCCCGACAGAGGAATGGAGACATAGATGGAAAATGCGATGGCCCCCGGGGTTTCGCCGGCGATCCCGGCGTCTGAGGAAGACCGGATCTACCGCAAGGTAGGCTGGCGGCTGGTGCCGCTGCTGGTGGTTTGCTACGTCGTGGCCTACCTGGACCGCGTGAACGTGGGTTTTGCCAAGCTGCAGATGCTGCAGGAGCTTCAGTTCAGCGAGACCGTGTA
Organism: Achromobacter sp. K91; assembly: GCF_003576205.1. Taxonomy (NCBI): domain Bacteria; kingdom Pseudomonadati; phylum Pseudomonadota; class Betaproteobacteria; order Burkholderiales; family Alcaligenaceae; genus Achromobacter; species Achromobacter sp. K91. Next base: position 4,233 of record NZ_QWFB01000048.1, read on the forward strand.
CGGGCTGGGCGCGGGCATCTTCTTCATCGGCTACTTCATTTTCGAAATTCCCAGCAACATCATCCTGCACAAGGTGGGGGCGCGGATCTGGATCGCGCGCATCATGATCACCTGGGGGATCATCTCCGCCTGCATGATGTTCGTGACCAGCGTGCACATGTTCTACATCCTGCGCTTCCTGCTGGGCGCGGCCGAGGCCGGATTCTTTCCGGGCATCATCCTGTACCTGACCTACTGGTACCCCGCGGTGCGGCGCGGCCGCATCACGACCTTCTTCATGACCGCGGTGCCCATGTCCGGGCTGATCGGCGGGCCGATCTCCGGCTGGATCATGAGCACGTTCCATGGCGACCATGGCCTGTCGGGCTGGCAATGGCTGTTCCTGCTGGAGGGCATACCGTCGGTGCTGATCGGCGTGCTGGTGCTGATTTATCTGGATGACCGCATCAATAAGGCCAAATGGCTGACCGCCACGGAAAAGGCGGTGCTGATCCGCAATATCGCGGCCGAGGAACAGCAGAAGGAAGACCCGCCGATCCGCGCCGCGCTGGCCAAGCCGCGCGTCTGGGCGATGTCGCTGATCTACTTCTCGTTCGTGATGGGGCTTTACGGCGTGGGCTTCTGGATGCCGACCCTGATCAAGGGCACAGGGGTGCAGAGCCCGCTGGCCATCGGTCTGCTGACGGCGGTTCCCAACCTGTTCGCCGTGATCGGCATGATCCTGATTTCGCGCAACTCGGACCGCCACCGCGAACGCCGCTGGCACGTCGCGCTGCCCGCGCTGTTTGGCGCGCTGGGCCTGCTGTTGTCGGCGGTCTGGAGCGGCAATACCGTGCTGGCGATCGCTGCGCTGACGGTGGCGAACATCGGCATCTGCACGGTGCTGCCGCTGTTCTGGAGCCTGCCCACCGCCTTGCTCGGCGGCACGGCGGCCGCGGCTGGCATCGCGCTCATCAATTCGGTGGGTAATCTGGCGGGTTTCGTCAGCCCGTACCTGGTGGGTTGGCTGAAGGACATGACCGGCACCACCAACACCGGCCTCTACATGCTGTCGGGCTGCCTGGTGGTGGGGGCGCTGGTGGCCCTGGCGCAGCCGGCGAAGCTGGTGAACAAGTAGGAGGGAGCGCGCGGCCTGAGACGAGAGTTCAGGCGCCCGCCGCGCGCAACCCTACGCCGGTCGCGGCGGGCCCGCCTACATGGCGGGCCTTGTTAGCCCGCGTGCTCGATCACCAACTGCACCGACACCATCCCGTTCCACACGTTCTGCTCCAGCCGGTATGCCGCCTGGATGTGTTCGGGCAGCGACTGGTCGTGGCCGAACCAGATCGCGTCGAAGCGCTGGTGGCCGCGCTCCAGCGATAGTTTCAGGTGCTTTTCCCCAACCAGGCGCTGGTTGCGCACCACGAACTCGTCCAGGAACAGCGGCGCGGCGAAGCCGGCGCCCCAGACCTGCTGCTGCAGCATGCCGGCCACGTCGGCGTTGGCGTAGCCGGTGTCCAGCGAGCCGTCGGTCTCGATCACCGGCTCGAAGGTGTCGCGGCCCGTCAGCTCGCGCACGGCGGCGTCGAACGCGGGGGCGAAGGCCGCGAAGTCGTTGCGGCCCAGCGTCAGGCCGGCCGCCATGGCGTGGCCGCCGAACTTGCGGATCAGGTTGGGATGGCGCTTGGACACCAGGTCCAGCGCGTCGCGCAGGTGCACGTCGGGAATGGAGCGGCCGGAGCCGCGGATTTCATCGTCGCCGGCGGGCGCGAAGGCCAGCGTGGGGCGCCAGAATTTTTCCTTCAGGCGCGAGGCCACCAGGCCTACCACGCCTTGGTGCCAGCCCGGATCGAACACGCAGACCGTAGCGCCGGCGGCAGCGTTCGGCTCTTCCATGGCGGCCAGCGCCTGTTCGCGCATTTCGGCTTCGATGGTGCGGCGCTCGCGGTTGATGTTGTCGAGCTCGCGGGCCATTTCCAGCGCCTGCGCCTCGTCGTCGGTGGTCAGGCAGGCGATGCCCAGGCTCATGTCGGCCAGGCGGCCGGCCGCATTGATGCGCGGGCCGAGCGCAAAGCCCAGGTCGAAGCCATTGGCTGCGCGCGGCTCGCGTCCGGCCACGGCGAACAGCGCGCGCAGCCCGGGCTGCAGGCGGCCCGCGCGCATGCGTTGCAGCCCTTGGGTGACCAGCAGGCGGTTGTTCGCGTCCAGCTTGACCACGTCGGCCACGGTGCCCAGGGCCACCAGGTCGGACAGCGCGTCCAGGCGCGGGCCGCCATCGGCCGCGTAGACGCCGCGGCGGCGCAGCTCGGCGCGCAGCGCCAGCATCATGTAGAAAATGACGCCCACGCCCGCCAGGTTCTTGGACGGAAAGCCGCAGCCCGGCTGGTTCGGGTTGACGATGGCCAGGGCCGCCGGCAGCGTGTCGCCCGGCAAGTGGTGGTCGGTGATCACCACACCGATGCCGGCCTCATTGGCCGCGGCCACGCCGTCCACGCTGGCGATGCCGTTGTCCACGGTGATGATGATGTCGGGCTTGCCGGCGCGGTGCCGGACCGCCAGCTCGACCACGGCCGGCGACAGGCCGTACCCGGTTTCGAAGCGGTTGGGCACCAGGAAGTCCACGTCGGCGCCCATGGCGGACAGCGCGCGCAGTCCGACCGCGCAGGCGGTGGCGCCGTCGCAATCGTAGTCGGCCACGATCAGCAGCTTCTTGCCTGTCTGGATGGCGTCGGCCAGCACGCCGGCGGCGTGGTCCGAATGCGTCAGGCCGTTGGGCGGCAGCAGCGACTTCCAGGCGAGCTGGGTCTGATCGGGATGGGTGACGCCGCGGGCGGCCCACAGACGGGCCAGCAGCGGGTGGATGCCCGAGGCTTCCAGGATGCGGCAGGCTTGCAGGTCGGGCGTGCGGACGGTTAAGCGGGGTGAGACCACCAGGCGCTCCAGTTTTTCTTGGGCGCGGGCAGCAAGCCGAGCAGGCCCCCGCGCGGTTTCAGGGTGAGGGCGACCTTGCGGTCGTCGCCCAGCAGCAGCAGTTCGGCGGGCGCGGCCGGCAGGCCTTGCTTGCCGGCCAGCGGGCGCAGATGCTGTGCGTCCAGCGCGGCCAGGGCGTCCAGCCAGGCGGCCCAGTCGCCGGCCCGCTGGGGGGCGTCCAGGTTGCTGTAAACCTGCGCCGGGGCCGGCTGGGACTGCGTCCAGGGTTTGCCGCCGCCATACAGCCACAGCGCATTGACCGGAGGCAGGCCGCGCGCCGCGCGGGCGTCGTTGACCGGGTGTTCGTGCCAGGCCATCTGTATTTCATTGAGCAGCCGGCGCCACGGGCGCGCTTCCGCGTCCTGGCGCCACCAGTCGTTCAGGCGCTGTCCGGCCACGGCCAGCGGGCTGGCGGTCTGCGGCCGCAGGCCCTCCGGCAGGCGCAGGCGCCAGCGTTCGGGCGAGAGCGCTTGGACCTCGAAGCCCGTGTCTTCGAACAGGGGGCGGGCGGTCTCCAGCAGAGCAGCCGTTTCCTCGGCGCGCAGTTCCATCAGGCCGGGGTCCAGCAAGGCGGCCTGGTCCGTGCCCAGCGCCAGGTGGACCAGTTCGGCCAGCCAGACGGGGCCATCGCCCCCGGTTTGGGCGCCGGCCAGCAGCGGACCCAGTCCGGCGCCGGGCGGCAGGCCCGCTTCGGGGACGTAGCCGGCGCGGGCCAACTGCCAGGCTTCGTAGGGCGTACAGCCTTGGGCGCGCACGTCATGGGCCTGGGGCCGGGCGGCGCCGGCCTGGAGCCAGCCGTGCAGCGTGGGCGCGCGTTCGGGCAAGAGCTTGGCCAGTTCGGCGGCGACGGGAAGGGCGGGCAGGGCGCCCGGAATGACGATCAGCATGGGCGCGATTGTAGTCCGCGCGGGCCGCGGGAACTAAGCGGCGTCCGCCACTGCCATAGCTTGAAACGCCTGGTCTCGGAACCGCACATCCGCGGGGCGGAATCCAGGCGGTTAATGCCATAATGCGCTCGTGCTGAAAATACCCTACGAACTATGGATAGGCGCCCGCTATGCCGGGTTGGCCCGAATCCGCCAGCGACGCGGCCGCCGCGATCGCTTCATCTCCTTCATCGCCGCCAGTTCCATGGCGGGCATCGCGCTGGGCGTTGCCGCCCTGATCGTGGTGCTGTCCGTGATGAACGGCTTCCAGAAGGAAGTGCGCGACCGCATGCTGTCGGTGCTGCCGCACATCGAACTCTACATCCCCGGCGCGGCGCCGGAGCGGGTGCTGGAGAGATGGCAGGAGTTCGCTTCCGCCGCCGAGAAGAATCCCGCCGTCAAGGCCGGCGCTCCGTTCGTGGCGGCGCAGGGCATGCTGGTGCGCGGGCAGGCCTTGCGCGGCGTGCAGGTGCGCGGCATCGATCCGCAGACCGAAGGCAATGTGTCGGACCTGCCGCGCCAGATGGTGTCGGGCAAGCTCGCCGACCTGAAGCCCGGCAGCTTCGGCGTGGTGCTGGGCAATGAACTGGCCGACGGCATGGGCGTCAAGCTGGGCGACACGCTCCTGATGATGGCGCCGCAAGGCTCGATCAGCCCGGCGGGCTTCACGCCGCGCATGCGCCAGTTCACCGTGGTAGGCGTGTTCTCGTCCGGCCACTACGAATACGATTCTTCGCTGGCCTTCGTCGACGACGAGGACGCCGCCCGCGTGTTCCGCGACAGCGGCACCGCCGGCGTGCGCCTGCGCATCGCCGACATGCAGCGCGCGCCGGAAGTGGCGGCCGAATTGCAGAAGGTGCTGCCGCCCTACATGATGGCCAGCGACTGGTCGCGCAACAACCGCACCTGGTTCGCGGCCGTGAAGACCGAAAAGCGCATGATGTTCCTGATCCTGGCGCTGATCGTGGCCGTGGCCGCGTTCAACCTGCTGTCGTCCCTGGTCATGGCCGTGAAGGACAAGCAGTCCGACATCGCCATCCTGCGCACGCTGGGTGCGGGACCGCGAGAAATCGCCCGCATCTTCCTGGTGCAAGGGGCGCTGATCGGCGTGATCGGCACGCTGCTGGGGGTCGCGGGCGGCATCCTCATTGCCTATAACGTGGACGTGATCGTGCCGTTCATCGAAGGTCTGCTGGGCGTGCATTTCCTGCCGCGCGAAATCTATTTCATCAGCGCCTTGCCGTCGGATCCGCAGATGGGCGACATCGTCACCATCGGCGTGACCTCCCTGGTGCTGTCGCTGCTGGCGACCCTGTACCCCAGCTGGCGCGCCTCGCGCCTGCAACCCGCTCAGGTGCTGCGCCATGACTGACATGCTGACTCCCGCGCTGCAGGCCGACAACATCGTCAAGGTCTACGACGAAGGCCCTGCCCGCATCGAAGTGCTGAGCAACGTCAGCCTGACCGTGGCGCGCGGCGAAATGGTCGCCATCGTCGGCGCCTCCGGCTCCGGCAAGAGCACGCTGCTGCATATCCTGGGCCTGCTGGACGTGCCCACCAGCGGCTCGGTGTCGGTGGACGGCCAGCTTGCTGTCGGGCTGTCCGAGGCCCGCAAGAGCGCCGTGCGCAACCGCAGCCTGGGTTTCGTCTACCAGTTCCACCACCTGCTGCCGGAGTTCTCAGCGCTGGATAACGTGGCGATGCCGCTGATCGTGCGCCGTGAAAGCCGCGACAAGGCGCGGCAAGCCGCGCACGAGGTCCTGGGCATGGTGGGCCTGGCCGCGCGCGAAGGTCACTTCCCGGGCCAGCTGTCCGGCGGCGAACGGCAGCGCGTGGCGCTGGCGCGCGCCCTGGTTACGCGGCCCGTCTGCGTGCTGGCCGACGAGCCCACCGGCAACCTGGACCGCCACACGGCGCACAATATGTTCGAACTGCTGACGCGGGTGAACCAGGAGTCCGGCACGGCGTTCGCCATCGTCACGCACGACCCGGAACTGGCCGCCCGCGCCGACCGCCAGCTGCTCATGGAAAACGGCCGCCTGGTTTCGGGTTAAGGCGCGCCGGGGGGATAATCCGGGCAAGGAGGTCGCGCCCATGCTGATCGATACCCATTGCCACCTGGATGCCGCCGAGTTCGACGCCGACCGCGAGCAAGTCGCCGACGGCGCCTGCCAGGCAGGCGTGCAGTCCATTGTGATTCCAGCGGTCGAACGCGCCAATTTTTCCGTGGTGCGCGAGCTGGCCGGCAAGACGGCCGGTGGCGCCTATGCGCTGGGCATCCATCCGCTATACGTCCAGCGCGCCAGCGACGCCGATCTGGAAGCGCTGCGCGCTGCCGTCAAGGATGCGCTGGGCGATCCTCGCTTCGTCGCCATCGGCGAGATCGGCCTGGATTTCTTCGTTCCCGAAATAGCCTCCGGCGAACCGCGCGAGCGCCAGGAGCGCTTCTACGCCGCGCAACTGGCGCTGGCTGCCGAGTTCGGCCTGCCGGTGCTGCTGCATGTGCGCAAGTCGCAGGACATCCTCTTGAAGTACCTGCGCCGCCATCCGCGCATCGGCGGCATTGCGCACGCCTTCAACGGCAGCGCGCAGCAGGCGCAGGCATTCATAGACCAGGGATTCGCGCTGGGCCTGGGCGGCGCCATGACCTATGAGCGCGCCTTGCAGATACGCCGCCATGCGGTGGACGTGGACCTGGCCCACCTGGTGCTGGAAACCGATGCGCCGGACATCCCTCCGGCCTGGCTGCATCCGCCGCATCGGCGCAATGCGCCTGCCGAACTGGTCCGCATCGCGGCCACGTTGGCGGAATTGCGTGGCATCACGCCGGCGCAGGTGGCCCATGCCACCACCGCCAACGCCATGCGTGTATTGCCGCGGCTGCCGGCCGCGATCCTGGCCGACGCCGACTGATCGACCCTGGCTTCAGCCGTTCAGGCGCGGCAGTTCCAGCCGCACGCTCAGCCCCTGTGGCGAAATATTGCGGGCCGACATCCTGCCCTTGTGCGCGGCCACGGCGGCCTGGGCAATCGACAGGCCCAGTCCGGCGCCGCTGCCCGGCTTGCGCGCGCCCGAGGCGGTGCGATAGAAGGGCTCGAACAGCGATTGCAGCTCTTCGGCGGCCACGCCGGGCCCATGATCCTCGATCTCCAGGCAGGCTTCGTGCGCGTTCGACAGCAGGCGCACGCGGATCGCGCTGTGCGCGGGCGCAAAGCGCAGGGCGTTGCGCAGTACGTTCTCGATGGCGCTGGCCAGGCTGCAACGGTCGCCGACCAGGGGCACGGGCGCATGCTGGCTCCACTCTATGCGGATCTGCCGGCCGCCAGCCTCAAAGCGTGCGTCCTCGACGACGTCGGACACGAGTTCGGCCAGGTCCAGGGTGTCAGTAGGCACGGGCAGGGCGCCCAGGCGCGCAAGCCGCAAGGTGTTGCCGACCAGCGCGTCCAGGCGTTCGCATTCGAGTTCGATGCGGTCCAGCTGCAGATCCTGGCGCTCGTCCTTGCGCCGCGCGAGCTCCGCCGCCAGCCGCAGCCGTGCAAGCGGCGAACGCAGTTCGTGTGCGATGTTGTGCAGCAGCTGTTCGCGCGTGTCGACCAGCGCCTTCAGCCGGTCGGCCATGGCGTCGAAGTCGCGCGCAAGCTGGCCCAGTTCGTCCTTGCGGCGGGCCAGCTTGGCGGGCGTGTGCGCATCCAGCCGCCCCGCGGACAGGGCATGCGTGGTCTGGCGCAACTGCGCCAAGGGCGCCGTCACGTGGCGGCTCAGGGCCCAGCAGAACGGTGCGGTCACCGCCAGCGCGAACAGCACCAGGGCCAGCGCCACGGGCGACAGGGCCAGCACTTCCCAATGCGATGAATCGAACGGCAGGAACAGCAGCAGCAGTTGCGAACCATCGGGCAAGACCAGCTTTTGCGGTTCCCACCAGGAAACGCGCTCGCCGGTGGGGTCGGCGGGAAGGTAGTCGGCTTTCGGCGAACGGTCCGGCCCGGCGCGGAAATCGCTCAGCCAGTCTTCCATGCGGGCGGGCAGCCGCCGGCCCAGGATGTCCTTGTCCTGGGCGTCCATGACGTAGATCTTCAGCGCCGAGTAGCGCCGGTCCATGGCTTCGACCCAGCGTTCCAGGCCATCCACGCCCTCGCTGCGGGCGATCTGCGCAGCATCGCGCGTGAGATTGCCGGGATTCAGGCCATCCAGGGAATTGAAGCGGTACCAGGCGACCGCGGCCGTCAGCACCATGCCGCAGACCAGGATGACGGCCATCGCACCCCAGAAGGTCAGGAAGGCGCGTCCGAATAGCGAGCGGGTGGGCAGCCAGGCCATCAGTCAGCGCCCGCCAGCACGTAACCCAGGCCGCGCAGGTTGCGGATCGCCAAGGTCTCGGCGCCGCCGTCGCTGCGCAGCTTCTTGCGCAGCGAGCTGATGTGGGTGTCGATGCTGCGGTCGTAGCGGTCCGGCTTGCGGCCCAGCGCGTACAGGCCGATCTGGTCGCGCGCGACCACTTGGCCGGGCGTGCGCATGAGGATTTCCAGGATGCGCTGTTCGGCGCCGGTCAGCGGGATTTCGCTATCGCCCATCCGCAGCACGCCGGTGGCGGCGTCCAGCGACACTGCGCCCAGCGCCAGGGCGGGGCGGGCCGTGTCCGGCACTTCCTCGAAACGGCGCAGCACGGCCGTGATGCGGGCCTTGAGTTCGCGCGGACTGAAGGGCTTGGCCAGGTAATCGTCGGCGCCGAACTCCAGGCCCAGCACGCGGTCCGTCTCGCCGCCGTGGGCGGTGAACATGATGACCGGCCGGCGCGAGCGCTGGCGGTATTGCTTCAGCAGATCCAGCCCGTTGCCGTCGGGCAGCATCAGGTCCAGCAGCACCAAGTCGTAGTCGTCCTGAGCCAACAGGGCCAGGCCCTGCGTGCCGCTATGCGCCAGGGTGAGCTGGCAGTGACCGGGTTCCAGGTACTCGCGCAGCATCTGCGCAAGCTCGACATCGTCGTCAATCAGCAGGATGCGGCGAGTCGCCGGTGCGTGGGAAAAAGGCATGCGTGTCGTCGGTTCTGCATCCGGCAGTTTGGCTTATGGCCGCGGGCCGGAGTGTCAAGAAGTTCAAAGAAGATAAAAGTTGCGGAAAGCGTGTTGCTGGCTCCCGGCAGGTCCAATTCTAATATGAGAATGGTTTTCATTAATAAATACGGGGCAGGACGGACGCCGCACGCGGGGTGGGGCGCGGGCCTGGGACGGGAGAAACTGGAATCATGAGCAGCAAAGAATTGGTCGCCGGCCGGCGCGGTCCGGGTTCGCGCACGCAGTTGGCGGCAGCCCTGTGCGCAGCGGGTTTCGGCGTGGCGCAGCCCGCGTGGGCGCAGAGCGCCGACACCGCAAAGACGCTGGATACCGTGGTGGTGACGGCCTCGGGTTATGAACAGCAGATCCAGGATGCGCCGGCATCGATCAGCGTGATCACCCGCGAGGACCTGGACAAGAAGTTCTACCGCGACATCAACGACGCGCTGGTGGACGTGCCAGGCGTGATCGTCACCGGCGGCGGCGATCGCCAGGACATCAGCCTGCGTGGCATGGGCCCCAAGTACACGCTGATACTGATCGACGGCAAGCGCCAGAACTCGCGCGAGACCCGCACCAACTCGGACTCCACGGGCGTCGAAGGCGGCTGGACCCCGCCGCTTTCCGCCATCGAGCGCATCGAGGTGGTGCGCGGCCCCATGTCCTCGCTGTACGGCTCGGACGCCATGGGCGGGGTGATCAACATCATCACGCGCAAGGTGCCTTCGGAGTGGGGCGGCGAGATCCGCCTGGACACCACCATCCAGGAAAGCAACAAGTCGGGCGACATCTACCAGGGCAACTTCTACCTGTCCGGCCCGATCAAGACGGACCTGCTGGGCCTGCAGATCTACGGCCAGGCCACGCAGCGCGACGAAGACGACATCGTCGACGGCTTCCGCAAGCGCAACTCGGAAAGCGTCACGGCCAAGCTGGCGCTGACGCCCAACCGCGACCACGACATCGTGCTGGAAGCGACCACCATGCGCCAGAAGCTGCACGAAACGCTGGGCAAGACGGTCGAGCCGCTGCCGCCCGGCCAGGCTTGCGGGCGCAATGGTTGCCCGGCCTCGTCCGATACCGACTACCGCAGCAACAAGTGGGCGCTGTCGCATACCGGACGCTGGGGCTGGGGCGTGTCGGACAGCTATGTGCAGCAGGAAGAGTTCGACAACCGCTCGCGCCAGATGAAGATCAAGAACCTGGACATCCAGACGAGCTGGACCTTGCCCCTGGGTTCGCACATGCTGACCCTGGGCGGCAGCTACCTGAGCCAGCGCCTGAATGACCAGACCGGCAACCAGCTGGCCAACGGCCCCAGCAAGGTGGACCGCTACCAGTGGGCCTTGTTCGCCGAAGACGAATGGCGCCTGACCGAGACCTTCGCCGTCACCACCGGCCTGCGCATGGACGAAGACGAGAACTTCGGCACGCACTTCAGCCCGCGCCTGTACGGCGTCTGGCACATGGCCGACCGCTGGACCCTGAAGGGCGGCGTGTCCACCGGTTTCCGCGCGCCCGACCTGCGCCAGACGGTGGCGGGCTGGGGCCAGGTCAGCCGCGGCGGCAATATGTACGGCAACCCGGACCTGACGCCCGAGAAGTCGGTGACCGAGGAAATCGGCATCCTGTATGACGACGGCGAAGGCTTCAACGCCGGCCTGACGATCTTCAACAACGACTTCAAGGACAAGATCACCCGCGTGGCTTGCCCGGCGACCCAGTGCACGGACGGCCCGAACCAGTTCGGTTCGGACCCGACCACCTACATGAACGTGGACAAGGCCAATTCGCGCGGCGTGGAAGCCAACCTGAAGCTGCCGCTGTCGCGCGACTGGTCCCTGACCAGCAGCTACACCTTCACCAAGTCGGAGCAGAAGTCGGGCCAGTACAAGGGCCAGCCGCTGAACCAACTGCCCAAGCACCTGTTCACCACCACGGTGAACTGGCAGGCCTCGGATGCGCTGCAGGCATGGGCGCGCCTGAACTACCGCGGCAAGGAAAGCCAGCCCATCACCGGCCCCTCGTCCTCGTCGGTGGTCGCGCCTTCCTACACGTTCGTGGACCTGGGCGGTTCGTACCAGGTGAACAAGACGGTGGCGGTGTACGCCGGCATCTACAACCTGTTCGACAAGCAGGTCACGTACGACGACTACGGTTACGTCGAGGACGGCCGCCGCTACTGGCTGGGCGTGGGCGTCAAGTTCTGAGTTTGAAAGGGCGCCTGGCGCCCGCAACATGAAGAGGTACGCATGAAGAAGCAAATGCAGGCAGGCCGCGTCCGGCGTTGGGCGATGCAGGCCGGGGCCGCGCTGGTCCTGGGCGCCGCCACGGCGGTATGCGCCGCGCAGGCGACGGTGCCGGTGAAGCACGCGCGCGGCGAAACCGCCGTGCCGGCCAACCCGGCGAAGACAGTGGTGATGGACCTGGCCGTGCTGGACACCCTGCATGCGCTGGACGTAAACGTGGCGGGCGTGCCGACGGTGGCCAAGTGGCCGCCGCAGCTCAGCCAGTATGCCGATCAGCGCTACCTGAAGGTGGGGTCGATGTTCGAGCCCAACTACGAGGTGATCCACGCCGCCGCGCCGCAACTCATCTTCGTCGCGGGCCGCTCCGCGCCCAAGTACGACGAGCTCGCCAAGCTGGCGCCCACCGTGGACCTGACGGTCAACGCGAAGGACCTGGTCGGCAGCGTGACGCGCAACACCGAAACGCTGGCCGCCATCTACGGCAAGCAGGATGTCGCCAAGACCAAGCTCGACGCCCTGCGCGCTTCGATCGCGGACCTGAACGGCAAGGCGGCCAACGCCGGCACCGCGCTGATCGTGCTGACCACTGGCGGCAAGATGAGCGCCTACGGTCCGGGTTCGCGCTTCGGCGTGATCCACGACGCCTTCGGCATCAAGCCGGCGACGACGGGGCTGAGCGTGTCGAACCACGGCCAGGCGATCTCGTTCGAGTTCATCGCCCAGACCGACCCCGACTGGCTGTTCGTGATCGACCGCGACGCCGCCATCGGCCGTGAAGGCGTGTCGGCCCAGCGCATGCTGGACAACGAGCTGGTGCGTCCGACCAAGGCCTGGAAGAACAAGCGCGTGGTTTACCTGAACGGCTACAACTGGTACCTGCTGGGCAGCGCGGGCCTGACCGCCATGCAGCAGAACGTGGACGAGATCGCGGCCGCGCTGGCCGCGGGCAAGTAAAGCCTGATGCGTGAGCGGCGGGAGTAATCGCGGGTGAGTTGGCGGCAGTCGATAGGCGGTTGGGGCGGGCTGGCGGCGGCAGTGGGCTTGCTGCTGGCCCTGTGCGCGGCCAGCGTCAGCCTGGGCGCGGGGCAGCTCAGCCTGTCCGCGCTGTGGGGCAATGGCGACGAGGCCGAGCGCGCCTGGCGCCTGCTGATGGTCAGCCGCATTCCCCGCACGCTGGCCTTGCTGCTGGCCGGCATGTCGCTGGCGGTGGCGGGGCTCATCATGCAGATGCTGGTGCGCAACCGCTACGTCGAACCCACCACGGCCGGCACCGTGGAGTCCGCCACACTGGGCATACTCGTGGTCACGCTGCTGGCGCCGGATACGCCCGTGATCGGCAAGATGCTGACGGCCACGGGCTTTGCGCTGGCGGGCACCCTGCTGTTCCTGGCGCTGCTCAAGCGCGTACCGCTGCGCACGCCCTTCATCGTGCCGCTGATCGGCCTGATCCTGGGCGGGGTGATCCACGCCGCCACCACCTTCGTCGCCTACCGCTACGACCTGCTGCAGTCGCTGCACGCCTGGACCACGGGCGATTTTTCCGGCGTGCTGCGGGGACGTTATGAACTGCTATGGATAGGCTTCGGCCTGGCCTGCGCGGCTTACGCGGCGGCCGATCGCTACACCGTGGCCGGCATGGGCCGCGAGTTCGCCGCCAACCTCGGCTTGAACCATGCGCGGCTGACGCTGGCCGGACTGCTGATCGTGTCGGCGATTTCGGCCGTGGTGGTGGTGACGGCGGGCGGCATACCCTTTCTGGGCCTGATCGTGCCCAACGCCGTCAGCCTGGTGCTGGGCGACAACATGCGTCGCTCCATTCCCTGGGTGGCGGTGCTGGGCGGCGTGTTCGTGCTGGCCTGCGACGTCATCGGCAGGCTGGTGATCCATCCCTACGAGATTCCCATCGGCACTGTGGTCGGCGTGCTGGGCAGCATCCTGTTCCTGTGGCTGTTGCGCACGCGGAGGAACCGGCTTGGCTGAACTCGCCATCTCCGCGCCGGCGCCGGTCCGTGCGCCGCAAACCTGGCGTCTGTGGCTGCTGGGCGCTCTTGCGCTGACCTGCGCCATCGCCTTCATGACGCTGGGCGCCAACGGCCAGTGGTCCTTCGTGATTCCGTTCCGCGGCGCCAAGCTGGCGGCGATGCTGCTGGTGGCCTATGCCGTGGGGGTGTCGTCGGTGCTGTTCCAGACGATCACCCACAACCGCATCCTGACGCCGGCCATCATGGGCTTTGACGCCCTGTACCTGCTGATACAGGCCGTGGTGGTGTTCGGCTTCGGCCAGGCGGCCACGGCCGCCAGCCATCCGGTGGCCGCCTTCCTGCTGGAGGTCGGCGCCATGACGGCGTTCGCCTGCCTGCTGTTCCGCTGGCTGTTTTCGGACGCGGTGCGCAGCCTGCACCTGATGATGCTGGTGGGCATCATCTTCGGCCTGTTGTTTCGCAGCCTGTCCAACTTCGTGGTGCGGCTGATCGACCCCAATGAATTCCTGGTGTTGCAGGACCGCATGTTCGCCAGCTTCAATACCGTGCGCGTGGGTTTGCTGCCGATCGCGCTGGCCGCGGTGTGCGCGGCGTCGCTGCTGGTGTGGCGCATGCGGCGTCGCTACGACGTGCTGGCGCTGGGCCGCGACATTGCGGTGAACCTGGGCGTGGACTATCGCCGCACGCTGATGCTGACGCTGGCCGCCATCGCGGTGCTGGTGTCGGTGTCCACCGCGCTGGTGGGGCCGGTGACATTCTTCGGCCTGCTGGTCAGCAACCTGGCCTATCAGGCCATGGGGTCCGACCGGCACCGCCACACGGTTCCAGCGGCCGTGCTGCTGAGCGTGATCTTCCTGGTGGGCGGCCAGACGCTGCTTGAACGCGTGCTGGGCCTGAATACCACCGTCAGCGTGGTGATCGAATTCCTGGGCGGGCTGATGTTCCTCGTCCTGATCCTGCGCAGGGGGCGCCGATGATAGAGATCCAGCAAGTCAGCAAGCAGTACGGCGACAGCGTGGTGGTCGACGACGTCAGCCTGTCGCTGCCCGCGGGGGGCGTGACGGCCATCATCGGTCCCAATGGCGCGGGCAAGTCCACGCTGCTGTCCATGGTCAGCCGGCTGCTGCCGATGTCGGCGGGCCGTGTGCTGGTCGAGGGCCTGGACGTGACCCGGGCCGACAGCCGCGAACTGGCCCGCCGCCTGGCCATCCTGCGGCAGGATAATCACTTGCCGCTGCGGCTGACGGCGAGGGACCTGGTCGCGTTCGGCCGCTATCCGCACACGGGCGGCCGCCTGACGCTGGACGACAAGGCCCACATCGACCGCGCCATCGCCTACCTGAACCTGGAGCCGCTGGCCGACCGCTACCTGGACGAGATGTCGGGCGGGCAGCGCCAGCGCGCCTTCGTGGCGATGGTGCTGTGCCAGGACACGCGCTACGTCCTGCTGGACGAACCCCTGAACAGCCTGGACATGAAGCACGCCGTCGCCATGATGGGCACCTTGCGGCGCGCGGCGGACGAGCTGGGCAAGACGGTGGTGCTGGTGCTGCACGACATCAACTTCGCGTCCACATACGCGGACCGCATCGTGGCGATGCGGGCGGGGCGCATCGCGCATCAGGGGACTCCGGCCGAACTGGTCCGGCCGGAGGTCCTGAGCGAACTTTACGAGCTGCCGATCGAGGTGCACGAGATCGGCGGCCGGCGCATCTGCGTCTACTACCGCCAGCCTTAGCGGCTGAGGTCCACCGCGTAGCGCGACAACTGGGTCACGGAGTCGGGCGTGGCGTCGTGCACCGTGACGTTGTCCACGCCATGCGCCGCGGCCATGGCCAGGGTGCCCGGCACCGACGAAAACACCACCGGGCCGGCCAGGGCGCCCACCCGCGCAAAGCGCCAGCTGCGGTCCAGGCCGTAGGTCGCCAGATCCAGGTCCGGGTGCTTCCTGATGTAGCTGATCAGCACGTCGCGGCTGGCGTCCGGGGCTTGCAGCACGATGTCTCCCTTGCCGCCGGCCAGGCCGGGGAAGTCGCCGCCGCCGCTGGCGCGGTAGTTGTTCGTGACCACCAGGAACTGCGCGGCGGGGTCTAGCGGCGCGCCCTGGTACGTCAACTTCGTGATGCGCGAGCCCTTGGGGCGGGTGACGTCGATTTCATACCGCAGGGCATTGCCCGCGGCATACAGCACGTCGAAGTTGAAGGTCGGGAAGCCCGTGTCGATCAGGTCCTGCGGCGCGACCTGGCCCGGGTCGATCTGCCTGAACTGCTCGGCAGTCTTCTCCAGCCACTGGCGCACGATGTCG
Organism: Achromobacter sp. K91; assembly: GCF_003576205.1. Lineage (NCBI taxonomy): Bacteria > Pseudomonadati > Pseudomonadota > Betaproteobacteria > Burkholderiales > Alcaligenaceae > Achromobacter > Achromobacter sp. K91. Next base: position 19,695 of record NZ_QWFB01000048.1, read on the forward strand.
CCGCTGACCCGCACCACTTGCAAGGTGTTCGGGTACAGGTAGAGATCGGCGGCGTTATTGATGGCGATGTTGCCCTGCTTTACGTAGGTGAAGTCGCCCGGACCGTTGCGTCCGCCCTTGAAGGGCGCAGCCGCCGACAGGATGGGCAGGGCGGCGTATGACGGCTTGTTCTTGGCGATGTAGTCCGTCAGATAATCGATCTGCGCCATGTTGACGATCTGCAGCGCCGACACGTCGCCCGCCAGCGCGTAATAGGTCGCCATGTCGAACCGGCTTTGGCCGATGGGCGTTTTGACATAGGAAATGGTGGCGGCGTGTTCAGCCTGCACCAGCTGTTGCACGGCGGCATCGGGTTCGACGTAGGTCGCGGGCGTGGCGCCGTTCTGTGCGGTCAGGCGCGTGGAGATGCGCTGCACGCGCGTGGCGTCCTTCTGCACCTGCCAGCCTTTGTCATAGGCAAGCTTGAGCGTGATCTGGCCGAGGTTGTTGCCCCATTGGCCGGCCTGCACCGCCGGCATGCCGTTGATCAGGCCCTTCTCCAGATTTATGCCGGGCTGGCCCGCGAATTGCGACTTGGCATTGGTGTCGGGGAACAGCAGGTGCTGGTGGCCGGTGATCAACGCATCGATACCGGTCACCTGGCTCAGGTAGCCGGCGCCGTTCTCCATGGCCGGGCTGTACTCGGTGAGCATGTCGATGCCGCCATGCGCCAATGCCACCACCAGGTCCGCGCCGGCCGCGCGCATTTCCGGCACGTAGCGCTGCGCCGATTCCTTCCAGCCGGCGACTTCCACGTGGCCTTCCAGATTGGCCTTGTCCCATTGCAGGATGGGCGGGGGCGCAAAGCCGATCACGCCGACTTTCAGCGCGACCTCGATCTGCTTGCCGTTGGGGTCGGTGGCCTTGAAGGTCTTGTTCAGCAGGACCCAGGGCTTGAAGATGGGCTGTTTGCTGGCGGCGGACACCACGTTGGCGGAGACGAAGGGAAAGCCCGGCGCCGCGCAGTCCTTGGCGCCGGCGGAATTGGTCTGCGCCGTGCCCTTGCCGATGCCGGCCAGCCCGAAGTCCGTATTCGTGACTTGCGACAGGAAGGGCAGGCCGTAGTTGAACTCGTGGTTGCCCAGCGTGGCCGCGTCATAGGCCAGCAGCTTCATCTGCTTATAAATCGCCAGCATGTCGCTGCATTGCACCGGCGCCACCAGCGCCTGGTAATCGGACAGGGCCGTGCCCTGGATGGTGTCGCCGTTGTCGAACAGCAGGGTGTTGGCGTTCTCTTTGCGCGCATTGGCGATCAGCGTGGCCGTGCGGTCCACGCCGTAGCTTTTGTCCTCGGCCAGCTTGTAGTAGTCGTAGCCCAGCACGTTGGCATGCAGGTCGGTGGTGCCGAGGATGGCCACGTCCAGCGTGGAGCCTGCGGGCACGCTGGCCTGCGGCGGGGTGTCGGGCGTGTCGTCGTCATTGTCGCCGCCGCAAGCGGCCAGGCTTGCCAACAACGCGGCGCTGGCGGACAGCGCAAAGAGCTTTCCTAGATTCGGCTTCACCGTCTTTCCTCCGGGTTTGAAGGAAAGGAATTCTGCGCATGGCGTGTGACCCGGCCGTGACACGGCCGCGCCACGGTGCGGGGCAGTCGTGCCGCGTCTAGCGCAGCGGCGATTCTTTGATGAGGTCGCCGGTTTCCAAGGCCGCAAGCGCATCCAGGAAGCGCCACGCAAACGATCCGGGGCCTTGCGCCAGCTCGCCGGCGCGTTGGCCCGCGATGGCGAAACACGACAGGGCGGCGACCGCGGCGGAAAACGGGTCGTTGCGCGACACCGCGGCGCACGCGCCCACCAGCGCCGTCAGCGCGCAGCCCGTGGCGGTGACGCGCGGCATCAGGGGTGAGCCGCCCGTGATGCGGACGGCGCGCGTGCCGTCCGTGACGTAGTCGGTCTCGCCCGTCACCGCCACCACTGTCGCGCGGCTGGCGGCGATGGCATGCGCGGACTGCTCCGCCTGCGAGACCGCGTCGCGCGAGTCCACGCCCTTGCTGGCGCTTTGGCCGCCGGCCAGCACGATGATCTCCGAGGCATTGCCGCGAATGATGGCGGGCCGCAAGTCCAGCAGGCGCTGCACAGCGTCGCGGCGGAATGCGGTGGCATGGTGCGCCACCGGATCCAGCACCCAAGGTATGCCGGCTTCGTTGGCCGAGGCGGCGGTCAGCAGCATGCTGTCCAGCCAGGGCGAGGACAGGGTGCCGATGTTGATCACGACCGCGCCGCAGACGCGCGCGAACTCGGGCGCTTCCTCTTGCGCGTGCACCATGGCGGGCGAGGCGCCCATGGCCAGCAGCACGTTGGCTGCGGTGTTCATGGAAACGAAATTGGTCAGGCACTGCACCAGCGGCGCGTCGCGGCGCAGGGCGGCGACCAGGTCGCGCGAGATCAGCGCCTGGGTGGAAAGGTCACGAATGGATTGCATGCCGTAGGGTCCTGTTTATGCGCTGACGTCCGACAGTCCAGGCTGCGCGGGCAGGGCGCCGCGCAGCGATTCCAGCAGCACGCGCTTGTTTTCGCGGCTGCGGTAGGCGTGTTCGCGCATCAGGTTTTCGGCGCGCACGGCCTCGCGGCGCGTGATGGCGCGCAGCAGGTCTTCGTGGTCCGCCTGCGCGCGCAGCACGAAGGGCGTTTCAAGCAACGACGGCGTGGACGGCAGGGTCAGCGCGGCCGGGCCGGCCAGGGGCGTCTTGTTGTTGTGTTCCAGCGCCGACAGGAGCGCGCGGTTGCCCGCGGCTTCGCACAGGATCTCGTGAAAGCGCCGATTGATCTGCCCCCAGGCGCGCGCATCCACCGTGGTATTGGGATCGCGGCGGGCGGGCGCCAGCAGCGCGCGTCCTTCTTCCACCGCTTGCGACAGGCGGTCCAGCACGTCCTGCGAGGCGCCGCGCTCGGCCAGCAGGCGGGCGGCCATGCCCTCGAGCACGCCGCGCACGTCCACCGCGTCGCCGATTTCATCCACCGTAAACGCCCGTACCCGGAAACCGCGCGAAGGCAGCCGTTCCAGCAGGCCCTCTTTTTCCAGCTCGGTCAGGGCAATGCGCAACGGGGTGCGCGACACGCCCAGGCGCGCTGAAAACTGCAACTCGACCACGCGTTCTCCGGGTTGCAGGACGCCCGAAAGCACCATGTCCCGGAGTTCGGAAATGACTTTATCGATTTGTGCGGCCATAGAGAGGAGGGGGGGCTGGTTCCGGTCTGTGAGGGCTTTCAGTGTACCGTCAAAATTGCATGCAATAGTAAAGAAAAAAACCTTTATGACCTTGCGATTTATCAAAATTGCATGCAATAATTCGGAAAAACAGCGATTCAAGTGCGGTTGAAGCGACAAATGCATGCAAAGAAATCCGTCAATGCATGCCATAAGCCGCCGCAAGCACAGGAGACAACATGAAGCTCGTCAGCTTCGTTCAGGCAGGCCGTAGCGCCTGGGGCGTGGTGCGCGGCGCCGAAGTCGTGGCGTTGACCCAGGTCTGGCCCGACATGGTCGCGGCGCTGGAGGCAGGGGTGGAACAGATTGCGCGCGCCGCAGAGACGGCCGGCCAGCCCTGTATGCCCTTGGCCGGGCTGCGCCTGCTGCCCCCGGTCGTGGCGCCGCGCAAGATTCTCTGCGTGGGCCTGAACTACGGCCGCCATGTGGCCGAGGCCGGACGCGAACTACCGGCGCACCCCTCGCTGTTCGCGCGCTTTGCAGACAGCTTCGTCGGCCACGGCGAGGCGGTGTGGAAGCCGCAAGCCTCCGATCGCTTCGATTACGAGGCCGAACTGGCCGTGGTGATCGGCAAAGGCGGCCGCCATATCGCCGCCAAGGACGCCCTGGCGCACGTGGCTGGCTACACCTGCATGGCCGAGAACTCCGTGCGCGATTTCCAGAAGCACAACGCGCAGGTGACGCCGGGCAAGAATTTCGAGCGCAGCGGCGCGCTGGGTCCCTGCCTGGTCACCGCCGACGAGATCGGCGACCCGGCCGGCCTGGAAGTCATTTCCCGCCTCAATGGCGAGGTCATGCAGCACGGCCAGGTGTCCGACCTGATCTTCCCCATCCCCGAGCTGATCGCCTACATCAGCAGCTTCACCCGCCTGTCGCCGGGCGACGTGATCGCTACCGGCACGCCCGAAGGTGTGGGCTCCAGCCGCAAGCCGCCACGCTTCATGAGCGCCGGCGACACGCTGGAAGTCGAGATTCCCGGCATCGGGACGCTGGTCAACACGGTGGCGGACGAGCCCGCCGCCGACGAACAAGGAGACGCGCATGTCTGATGCGCTGCGGTACCTGACGGAACGGGACGTGGTCTCGGTCCTGGATATTCCCAAGGCGATCGAAGCCCTGCATGCCATGCTGGTCGCGCAAGGGCGCGAACAGGCGCGCAACCTGCCCAAGGCGCTGGCGACCTGGGGCGACGGCAGCTCGATGCATGCATTGGGTTCGGTGCAGACCGGCGCCGGCGGCTACGCGGGTTTCAAGACCTGGGTCCATACCAAGAGCGGCGGAGGCTCGCTGTTCAGCCTGTTCGACGCCGAGTCGGGATTCCTGCGCGCCGTAATCGAGGCGCGCGCGCTGGGCATGCTGCGCACCGCGGCGATCAGCGGAGTCGCCACGCGCGCGCTGGCGCCGGCCGACGCCGCCTGTGCCGCGCTGATCGGCACTGGTCCGCAGGCCGTCACCCAATTGGCCGCGCTGGCCGCCGTGCGCGACCTGCGCCGCGTGCGCGTCTACAGCCCCACGCCGGAGAAGCGCCGCGCCTTTGTCGCCAGCGTGCAAGGCAAGTATCGATTCGAGGTCGAGGAAGCGGCCAGCCTGGAACAGGCGCTGGCCGGCGCGGAGATCGTCACCTTGATCACGCGCGCCGTCGAGCCTTTCGTGGATGCGGCCATGCTGGCCGACTGCAGGCACCTGAACGCCGTCGGCGCGATCCTGCCGGCCAAGGCCGAATTCGCGCAGGACGTGTTCGAACGCGCGGACCGCGTGGTGGTGGACGACCTGGAGAACGCCCGCCGCGGTTCGCGTGAACTGCGCGAACGCTTTGGCGCCGACGGCGCGCCGTGGCAGGGCGTGGCGGTGCTGAGCGACTTGCTCGCCGCCGGCGAGGGCCGCCCGCAAGGCGCGCGGCTGACGATCTTCAAGGGCATGGGCATGGGCCTGTCCGACCTGGCGATGGCGCGCGTGGTGTATGAACACGCCCGCGACCACGGCCTGGGGGTCGCGCTGCCGCCCCAGACCCGCGAGAACCTGCTGTTGGCGCAGCCCTGATACCGAATTCGCATAACCGTACAGCCGGCGCGAGGCGCCGGCCGCAAGAGGAGACATACATGTTCGTCGACGTCAGCGGCGCCAGTCCGCGGGAACAAAACAAATGGCCGTCCATCGTCATCCCCAAAGAGGATATCGATCTTGAGATCGCGCGCCTGATCGACGCGCCCCGGCCGGACAACGGCCGCCGCGCTTCCCTCATCGTGCACCCGGAAGCCACCGCGCCGGGCCTGGGCCTGGCCCCGGGAACCGACGTCACCATCAACGTGGTCAATCCGGGCGAAAGCACCTTCAACCTGCGCAAGAACTCCAACATGCTGGAGATCTGTATCAGCGGCGAGGGCGTGGCCACGGTGGCTGGGCGCGACATCCGGGTCGGGCACTGGGACGTCTGGAACACCCCCGCCATGCAGGTGCATTCCTATCGCAACGAGGGCAAGACGCCCTGGGTGCGCCTGTCGTATTCCAATGCGCCGCTGCTGGAAAAGCTGGAGATCCACTACGTCGAGGAGTTCGAGGGCAGCGTGCCGCCGGCCGACGCCAACACCAAGCCGGTGCCGCCGCGCGCGCCCGACGCGGCCCGTTCGCGCGACCTGGCCCTGCGCGAGCAGATCACGCCCGAGGGCGCCTGGCTGCTGGGCTATGAATGGCTGATCGACATCGACGTGCTGGAATCCAAGGCCTTGCACTGGCCCTGGGCCGCGGTGTCGCGCCAACTGCCCAGCGTCGAGGACATGGCGCGCGGCTATAACGGCCGTCGCCTGTTCGTGCTGTACAACCCAGCGACCGAACGCCGCATCGGCACCACGCACAGCTTCTTCGCGACGATTTCCTCGTCGCCGCCGGACAACCACCATGTGCCGCACCGCCACAGCTCGTCGGCCATCAACTACTACCTGCGCGGCAACGGCTACAGCAAGGTCAACGGCACGCGGCTGGACTGGAAGGCGGGCGACCTGATCCTGTCGGCGCCGGGCTGGGCCATGCACTCGCATCACTCGGGCACGGAAACCACCTCCGCGCTGACGGTGCAGGACCATCCGCTGCAGATCGCCATGGAGTCGCTGATCTGGCAGGAGCGCATGCAGGAACCCATCCTGGCGCTGGGCAGCCAGAACGGCTTCGAGAGCAACCGCGCGCAGTTGGCCGCGGCCCGATAGGACGCGATTTCCTAGAACCGATATCTGGATCCGCAATGACCATGACCGAGCTTTCCGATACCCCGTCGCTGCGCGCGCGCCTGCGGGACTTCTATGACGATTACGCCTACTGCCTGGACGAAGACCGGCTGGAGGACTGGCCTGCATTTTTCACCGAAGACTGCCATTACCGGGTGCTGTCGCGAGAGAACCATGACGCCGGCCTGCCCCTGGGCCTGATCTATTGCATGAACAAGAACATGGTGCGTGACCGCGTTACGGCCTTGCGCGAAACCACCATGTTCGAGCCGCGTTCGCTGCGTCACTTCATCAGCGGCGTGCGCGTGCTGGAAGTGCAGGGCGACCACATCGTGGCGCAGGCCAACTTCGCCGTGATGGAGTCGCTGTCCGACCGCGAGCCCACCTTGAACATGGTGGGCCGCTATCTGGACGTGGTGCGCGTAACGCCCGAGGGCCTGGCCTTCAGCCGCCGCGATTGCGTGTACGACAACTACCGTGTGCGCACTTCGCTCATCGTTCCCATCTGAATCCGCCCCGAGGATACCCATCATGACCTGTACCCACAGCACCGCGCCAGAGGCTCCGGCGGCGGCTCCCATCCATATCGAGCGCCGCTGGCCCAAGGAAGGCTATACGCGCATCCCCAACTGGGTCTACACCGATCCCGCCATCTTCAAGAAGGAGATGGACGTTTTCTTCGGAGGCAAGACCTGGAACTACGTGGGCCTGGAGTGCGAAGTGCCCGAGGTTGGCTGCTACAAGCGCAACTGGATCGGCGACCGCCCCGTGGTCATGGTCCGCAACGCGGAAGGCGAGATCAACGTGTTGGAAAACCGCTGCGCGCACCGCGGCGCGCAGATCTGCTGGCAGAACACCGGCAAGGTCGAGGACTTCACCTGCCCGTACCACCAGTGGAACTATGACCTGAACGGCAATCTGCAGGGCGTGCCGTTTCGCCGGGGCGCCATGGGCAAGGGCGGCATGCCGCGCGACTTCGATCCCAAGCAGAACGGTATCCGCAAGCTGCGCAGCGTGAATCGCGGCGGCTCGATCTGGGCCACCTTCGCCGAGGACGCGCCCAGCTTCGAGGACTATTGCGGTCCGGAAGTTCTGGCGGAAATCGACCACATGCTGCCGGGCAAGCCGCTCAAGCTGCTGGGCTACAGCCGCCAGCTGATCCCCAGCAACTGGAAGATGTACCTGGAGAACCTGAAGGATCCGTACCACGCCACGCTGCTGCACACCTTCTACATCACCTTCGGCCTGTGGCGCGCGGACTCCAAGTCCGAATGCATCCCCACCGGCGGCGGCGCGCACAGCGTGATGGTGTCGCACAACGAGGGCAAGAAGAAGACCGAGGCCACCACGGAAATGAGCCGTTTCCGCGACGACCTCGAATTGCTGGACCTGGAAACCGTGACGCCGCGCGCCGAGTTCAACCGCGGCCGCGTCGGCGGCGCGTGGGTGTTCCCGGCCGCGCAGTTCGGCATCCAGGCCAACTCGCTCAAGACCCGCCACGTCATTCCGCGCAGCCCGACCGAGCACGAACTGGTGTTCACCTATTACGGCTACGAAGACGACGACGAGGAGATGACCCGCCTGCGCCTGAAGCACGCCAACCTGCTGGGTCCGGCCGGCTTCGTGTCGATGGACGACAGCGAAATGCTGAACCAGGTGCAGATCGGCGTCACCGGCTATCCGGAAGAGCGCGGCATCATCGAGATGGGCGGCCGCGATACCGAGCCCGCCGACTACATGGTGACCGAGGTGCTGATCCGCTCCTTCTACGATTACTACCGCAAGGCGATGGGGTTGTGAGCATGGATACCTGGAAACCCGTGGCGATGGTGTCGGACATTTCCCCCGACACCGGCACCCTGCGCGTGGTGCATGAAGGCGAGGGCGTCTGCCTCTACAACCTGCAGGGCGATATCTGCGCCACGCAGGACCGCTGTCCGCACGGCAACGCCAGCCTGGCCGACGGCTACCTGGAAGACGGCACCATCGAGTGTCCGCTGCACCAGGGCGTCTTCGACATCCGCACCGGCAAGCCGCAATGCCCGCCGGTCACGACGGACCTGCGCCGCTACGAGGTGCGGGTGGAGTCGGGCACGGTCTACCTGAAGGCGGAAGCCGCATGAACTCCGGCGCCATCGTGGTGGTCGGCGCGGGTCAGGCCGGCGGCTGGGCCGCGACGACCTTGCGCGAACGCGGCTACGAAGGCCGCATCGTGCTGCTGGGCGATGAGCCCCACGCGCCTTACGAACGCCCGCCTTTGAGCAAGGCGGTGCTGGGCGGCCAGGCCGTGCCCGAAAGCACCGAGCTGTTTTCGGCCGAGCGGCTGGCGGCGCTGCGCATCGAGTTCCAGCCGGGCGTGGCGGCGACGCGGCTGCGCGTGGCCGACAGGCAGGTGGATACCTCGGACGGCGGCAGCATCGCCTACGACAAGCTGATCCTGTGCATGGGCGGCAGGCCGGTAGTCCCCGCGCTGCCCGGCGTAAACGGTCCCGGCGTGCACGTGCTGCGCACCCGCGACGACGCGCTGCGCCTGCGCGCCAGCCTCGGCCCGGGCAGCCGCCTGGTCGTGGTCGGGGGCGGCTGGATCGGGCTGGAAGTGGCGGCGACGGCGCGCCAGTCCGGCAGCGCCGTGACCGTGCTGGAGCAGGGGGCGCGGTTGTGCGCCCGCAGCGTGCAGCCTGCGGTGTCGGCGCACCTGGCCGCGCTGCATGCCGCCCATGGCGTGGACTTGCGCTTGAACACCGGCCTGCGCGCGGTGCTGGCGCAGGCGGACGGCCGCCCCGTGGCGGAACTTGCCGACGGCACGCGTCTGGATGCGGACGCCATCGTGCTGGGCGTGGGCCTGCGGGCCAATGACGAATTGGCGCGTGATGCCGGCCTGGCCTGCGAACGCGGCGTGCTGGTCGACGAGTACTGCAGGACCTCTGCCCCGGACGTCTATGCGGCAGGGGACGTCGCGGTGCTGACGGCCGAGGACGGCCATGCGCGCATGGAATCGTGGCAGAACGCGCAGGACCAGGGCACGGCAGCCGCGCTGACAGCCTTGGGCCTGGGCGAACCTTATGCGCCGACCGGCGCCGTCTGGTCGGAGCAATACGACGCCATGGTGCAGATCGTCGGATTCCCGGGCCTGGCCCGCAGCGAAGTGCTGCGGCCGCAGGCAGGGGAGCGCGCCTTGCTGTCGGTGGCGCTGGACGCCAGCGGCCGCGCCGTGGCTGGCGTATCGGTGGATGCGGCGCGCGATTTCCGCCAGCTGCGCAAATGGATCGCGCAGCGTGCGGCCCTGGACCCGGCGTTGCTCGAGCGGCCCGACGTGCCGCTGGCCAGCGCCCAGATCGGATGAGGATTGCAATGGAAAACCCGATTTTGCCCATGCTGGCCAAGACGGCCTGCGAATCCGTGGTGCTGGAGTTCTTCCACGCCCTGGACACGCGGCGTCACGAGGCCGCGGCCGCGCTGATGGCCGAGGACGGCGTCTGGCAACGGCAGGGACGCCGGCTTGCCGGCCGCCAGGAAGTCCTGCAAGCCCTGAATGCCCGCGCGCCCGAGCGCAGCACCTGCCATGTCATCACCAATCTGCGGCTGGTCGAGCTGGCCGGCGCGCGCGCCACCGTCGGCTACTTCCTGACCGCCTACGAAAGCGTGCCCCATGAACAGGGTGGCGCGCCGCGCCTGGTGGCCATCCGCGAATGCCAGGACGTGCTGGTGGAGACGGACGCCGGCTGGCGGCTGGCCGACAAGAGCAGCCGCCGTCATCTTCCGCCCGAATGACGGGCCTCGAATCGATACCAACCCACGCGTCCGGACCATTCAAAAAGCAGCGGACGCGTACCGTAAATACCTCAGGAGACAAACCGTGAAACCCTCAAGAATCTTGCATTGCATGCTGGCGGCCGCATGTGCCGCCGTCGTGTCCGGCGCCCAGGCGCAGCAGGCCGACTGGCCGAACCATCCGATCACGCTGGTGGTGCCGTTCGCGGCCGGCGGCGGCGGCGACACGCTGGCGCGCCTGGTCGCGGAGCCGCTGTCGCGCGAACTCGGGCAGTCGATCATCGTCGAGAACCGCCCCGGCGCGGGCGGCAATATCGGCACCTCGATCGCGGCGCGCGCCAAGCCCGACGGCTATACGCTGTCATACGGCACCAACGGCACCCAGGCCACCAATCACTGGCTGTACAAGTCGCCGGGCTATGCGCCGTCGGACTTCGAGCCGATTTCGCGCTTTACCGTCATTGCGGCGGCGCTGGTGGTCAATGCCACGGACGAGCGCTTCAAGACCCTGCCGCAGCTGCTGGCCTACGCCAAGGCTAATCCGGGCGAACTGACCTGCGGTTCCGCCGGCAATGGCACGTCCTCGCACCTGGCCTGTGAATTGTTGAACCAGATGGCCGGCACCAAGGTCATGCACATTCCCTACAAGGGCGGCGGCGCGGCCATGACCGATCTGCTGGGCGGGCGTATCTCGTTCATGATCGACGTGATGCCCAACGTGTCGGGCCAGATCGCGGCGGGCAAGCTGCGGGCGCTGGGCGTGACGACGCCGGACCGCGTGGCCTCCAATCCGGACATTCCCACGATCAGCGAAGCGGGCCTGAAGGGCTATGAGTTCTTTGCCTGGGACGGCCTGTACGCGCCCAAGGGCACGCCGGCCGCCGTGCTGGACAAGCTCAACGCGGCGGTCAACCGCGCGCTGCAACAGCCGGAAGTCCGCAAGATGCTGGAGTCTCGGGGCGCGATTCCTGCGCCCACGTCGCGCCAGGCGCTGGCGGAGTTCGGCGCGGAAGAGTATGCGCGGCTGGGGAAGGTCGTGAAGGTGGCGGGCGCGTCGATCGATTGAGCGGCTGACGCCTGAACCAACCAAGCCGGGGGCGCGTGCCGCCGGCTTGCTTTTGTGCGCAAGCAGCTACCAGGCCATGCGCAAGCGTCCCAACGCGGGCAATGCTCCCACTGTCGCCGCCAGGCCGCCAGGCGGCGGCTGTTCTTCATGGCGGGTCACGCGCCCGTCCGGATCGAGAAAATCGCTCAGCACGTCGTCGCGCAGGCGGATGAAGCGCGGATCGCTGCGGTTGCGCGGATGCGGCAGATCGACGTCGACGATGCGGCGGATGCGCCCCGGGCGCGGCTGCATCACCACCACGCGGTCGCCCAGGAACACGGCTTCCTCCACATCGTGGGTGACCAGCACCATGGTGATCTGCTCCTGCTGCCAGATGCGCTGCAACTCGTTCTGCAGGCGGGACCGCGTCAACGCGTCCAGGGCGCCCAGCGGCTCATCCAGCAGCAGCACGCGCGGACGGTTGACCAGGCCGCGCGCGATCGCCACGCGCTGCGCCATGCCGCCCGAGATCTGATGCGGGTAGGACTTCTCGAAACCCTGCAAGCCGACCAGCGCGATGTGCTCGGCCACCAGCTCGTGCTTTTCTGCCTTCGAAAGCGGCGCGTTGCGCAGCGCCGCCGCGATGTTGCGTTCCACGTTCAGCCACGGAAACAGGCGATGGTCCTGGAATACGATGCCGCGGTCCAGGCCTGCGCCGCGCACCGGGGCGCCGTCCAGCAGGATCTGGCCGGAGTACTCGCCGTCCAGCCCCAGGATCAGGCGCAGCAGCGTGGACTTGCCGCAGCCGCTGGCGCCCACGATGCTGACGAAATGCCCGGCGGGCACGTCGAGGTTGATGTCCTGCAGGACCTGCAGCGCTTCTGCGCCGTCGCCCGGGCCGGCATAGCGCTTGCCCACGCCGCGAATGTTCAATTCCTTGCCGAAGATGCTCGTCATTCCTTTCCTGCTCCATCAGGCGGCGCCGTAGCGGTGCCGCGCCAGCCTGCGCTCCAGCGCGCGGGCCAAGGCGTTCATGGACCAGCCCACCAGGCCGATCACGAACATGCCGAAGATCACCAGGTCCATCTGGAAGTGTTCGCTGCCTTCGATCAAGGTGTTGCCAATGCCGTGGCCGGCCACCAGCAGATACTCCGCGCCTATCGTCGCCAGCCAGGAGTAGATCAGCGCCAGGTATACCCCGGTGAAGATCGAAGGCGCGGCCGCTGGCAGGACCACATGCAGCAGCGTCTGCCAGCGCGAATAGCCGAACACGCGGGCCACTTCCAGCAGCGCCGTGGGGGTGCTGCGTATGCCGTCGCAGGTATTGACGACCACGGGCACCAGGGCGGCAAGCGACAGGAACGTCACTTTGGCGACGTCGCCCAGGCCGAACCAGACCGAGATCAGCGGGATCCAGGCAAACAGCGAGATCTGCTTGAAAGTGTTGAAGCTGGGACCCACGATGCGGTTGAACAAGGGCAGCAGGCCCAGCAGCGCACCCAGTATCAGGCCGAGCGCGGTGCCTATCGCGAATCCGGTGAATTCCCGAGCCAGGCTGGCGCTCAGCGCGCGCCATAGACGGCCTGAGGAGATCTGGCTGGCCGCCGTCTCCAGCACCTTGCCCGGCGACACCAGCAGCGGCGTGGATACCCAGTCCAGCCGCGCCAGCGCCCACCAGGCCAGGATGGCGGCGGCGGGCAGCACCAGGCCGCGCCAGCGCGCGCGCAACCAGGCGCCTCCGCGTCGGACCACGGGAAGCGTGGAGATGGACGCCGCGCTCATGCCCGGGCTCCCGTGGATGCCGCGCCCAGGCGGGTGGCAGCCTGGCCGCCGCCCGCGCGGGCTTCGGCCAGGTCCAGCAGCTTGTCGATGGCGTAGCCGATGGCGCCCACCACGATCACCGCCGCCATCACCAGGTCCAGCTGGAACAGCTGCCGGCCGTAGACAATCAGGTAGCCCAGACCTTCGCTGGACGCGACCAGCTCCACCACCACCAGCGACAGCCAGGCCTTGGTGAAGCCCAGCCGCAGGCCGGTGAAGAGCGTGGGCAGGGCGTGGGGCAGCACGACTTCCAGCACCTGCTGACGGCGCGTGTAGCCGTAGACGCGGGCCACTTCCAGCAGGCTGGCGGGCGTTTGCCGGAATCCCTGCAAGGTGTTCAGCGTTACCGGCACCAGCGCGGCCTTGGCGATCAGGATGTACTTCAATGGCTCGCCTATGCCCACCAGCAGCAGCACGAAGGGCAGCCACGCCAGGACCGGGATCTGCACCAGCGCGTTGAAGGTGGGCAGGATGTAGGCTTCCAGCGGACGCCACAATCCCATCGCGGCGCCCAGCGCCAGGCCCAGCACGCTGCCGGCTGCGAAACCCACCAGCACGCGCTGCATGCTGGCCTGCACATTCAGCCAGAGGTCGCCGCTGCTGTAGAGGTCCTGCAAGGTAAGCCAGACGAAGTGGGGCGAGGGCAGCACCTGCGGCGAGATCCAACCCTGCGACGCGCCCAGCTGCCAAAGCGCGAGCAGCGCCAGCGGCAGCAGCCAGGGCAGCAAGCGGCTGCCGGCGTTGCGCAGCAGCGCGGCAGGCGCCAGGCGAGCGCCACGGTGCGCGGACGCAAGCGGGGCGCTCAGTGTGTTCCCGGACATGGCGGCTCCTTATCGCGCGGCGGCGGCGCTGGCCTGGCGCTCGCTGGCGGCAGGCTGGCCTTGCGCATTGAACGCGGTCCAGCGGGCGGCAAGATTTGCCTTTTGCAGCGCGGCATTGAGGTAGCGGGGTTCGAACCAGCCATCTACGCTCACGGGACGGCGGATCAGCTTCAGTTTCAGCGCGTCGTCCGCCACGGCCTGGTAGCGCGCTGCGAGGAACTCGTCCAGCAGCGGCGAATTGCGCACGGCCAGCACTTCGCCGTCGAACTCCGCCTGCCAGGACGCGTAAGGCGTGCCGCTGCGCGCCCAGATCTTGAAGAGCGCGTCCCGGTTCTGCTCGTCCGAAGACCATTGCGCCGCACGCACGAACACGTCGACCACGCGTTGCACGGCTTCGGGGTTCTCCTTTTCGAAATCCTCGCGCACCAGCAGGGATGCCTGGCGCGTGAACGAGGGGTCCTGACCCTTGGTTGAGTAGATGATGCGCGCCAGCCCTTGGTCGCGCAGCTTGAAGTACTCATAGCCGCCGAACGCCGCATCCACGCCGTTGGAGACCAGCGCCGCCTGCGCGCTGCCGGTGTCGAGGTTTACACCCTTGATGTCGCGTTCGGTCAGCTGGCGCGAGGCCAGCACGTTGATGGCGACCAGATGGCCGTTGGTGCCGCGGAAGATCGAGACCTTGCGGTCCTTCAGGTCTTCCAGCGATTGCAGCGCGGAGTCCTTGGGCGTGGAGACGTACAGGTTGTTGCGCACGCCGCTGCCCAGCAGGATGCGGGTCTTCAGCCCGTTGGAGCGGCCTACCACCGACGGCAGGTCGCCCTGGTAGGCGAAATCGATCTGCTTGTTCGAGAGCGCTTCGTTGACCGCGGGGCCCGCGCCCTTGAAGAACAACCATTGCACTTCGGTGCCGGTGCCTTTGAAGGCCTCTTCCAGCCAGTTGTTGGCGCGCGCCACGCCGCCTGGCGAGCCGCCCCAGGTGATGGGGTCGCCGCCGCCGGCGGTCGCCACGCCGATGCGGACCACGTCGGGCGCGGCCAGGGAGGCGAGGCTGACAGCGCACAAGGCAGCGCCCAGCATCAGGCGTGAGATCAGGCTGAGGGGGGATGGCAGGGTGCGCATGGTTGTTCCGTATATCGATGATGAAAGACAGGTCCGGGCGGGCAAGCGCCGGCCGCGGACAGGGCCAGGCGCCCGCCGGCATGTGCCGGCGGGCGGGATTGCAGGTATGCGATAAGGTCAGGCCGCGCGCTTTTCTGCGTGCGCCTGCAGCTTCTGCTCGATGCGCGTGCCCTTGAAGAACTCGGGGTTCGCCTGGGTGTAGAAGCGGTAGGGGTTGTCGAACACCAGGGCCTTGAAATCGGCCGCGGAGATCACGCCGTCTTCCACCAGGTCCCAGCTTTCGGCCAGCGGCTCGGTCAGGTCCGGCACATCCCAATGGCCGACGTCGGACGACCAGATCGCGTTGAGCTTGGTGTTCAGGGGATTGGCGCGGTCGTTGAAGGCCGCGCCTATGGTCCGGTCGTCGGCCTCCGATCCGAAGTAGAAGCTGTCGACCCAGCGTTTGCGGATATCCTCGACGCTCTCGATGCCGGCCGCGGCGAAGTCGTCGAGTTCATCGCCTTGCGGTTCGCGGCTGTGGTGCAGCGCCGAGATGCCCAGGCTGTCGCGCAGCAAGGTGTCCTTGTTGAGCTCGCGTCCGTTGAGCAGGCTGGCGCCATAGCGTTCGAACAGGTCGGCCAGCAGCTCCACGTCCGCGTTGGCCGGGTTGTACTGCTGCACGGCGTTGCGATTGCGCTTTTCCCAGCGGTCCACCAGGTGCGCGTATACGTGCGCGCCCCAGTCCGCGCCGCCTTCCAGCAAGGCCACGCGCAGGTTCGGAAAGCGCCGCGTCACGCCGCCGAAGAAGAGCGCCTTGGCGAAGGCCTGGGAACCGTCGGCGAAGTGGCCGATATGGTTGAACATGTAGTTGCTGATGGAGTGGCGCCCGGTCCAGCCCTGGCTGCCGTAGTGGGTGGCCAGCGGCACGCCCAGCTCCACCGCCTTGGCCCAGAACGGATCGTAGTCGTACTCGCTGTCCAGGCCGAAGAAATCCACGTAGGACGCATGGCGCGCGATCTCCGGGAATTCAGCGGGCGGATACTTGTCGGCGATGGCCTTGATCGGCCGCCGCACGCCGCCGGGGATATTGGCCACCTTCAATCCCAGCGTCTTGACCGCGAATTCGAGTTCCTCGATGGCTTCCTGCGGCGTATTCAGCGGAATGCCCGCCACGGGCGTCAGGCGGTCGCTGTACTTGCGGTACTGGTCAGCATGGAAGTGGTTGATGGCGCGATGCAGCGGCTGACGGTACTCGTCGCCAGCGCCCAGCGGCGCCAGCACGTCGTTGGGGAACAGGATGGAGTAGTCCGAACCCTGTTCCTCCAGGCGCTCGTACAGCAGCTCGGGCAGCGTGACGGTCGCCAGGTCCAGGGTATTGCGCGTGACGCGCGCCCACCAGGGCGAGCGCAGCGTGCGGTTGCGCTGCCGTTCTTCCGGGGTCTGCTGGTACCAGTCCTTGCCCTGGGACTTGGTGGCAAAGCGCGAGCCCTGCGTCTTGCGCAGCACGTCCACCAGCTTGGAGCCGCCATAGTGCTGGATGTAGTCCTCCAGCACGGGCGCGTAGTCGTTGACGTGTACGTCGGTATCGATCACGGGATAGTCCAGCTTCGCCTTGATTGCGGCGGAGCGGGAAGCCTGGGTACGGTGCAGCCGGTCGTTCATGCGGGTCTCCGAGAGTGAAACGGACGCGGCGCCTTGCGGATTCGGCAAGGCCGGCGCGGACAGGTCACAGTACGGGAGATGACCGCCCGGCCAAACGACCGATTCGCAATTTCCAACTAAGTGATGTGCTTATGGCATTTGGGGAGACTCTCGGAATTCCGGCATCCCCATATCTTGTGCGGATGGTATCTGCGGCTGCGCCTCTCATGCGACCGGAGGAGGGCTTGTCGGAACGTTATCGCGTACTGTCGGGTCACGCAGCCAATGTCCGAGCAGATCGGGGAGCGTCTCATGAAGCGTTTCGTCAGTGTCGAAGCCGTCAACCTGCGGTCCATTCCCAGTACCGAGAACAACACGCCTATCGGTAGCATGACCCTGGGCCAGGAGGTGGAGGATCTGGGAGGCGCACCCGCGGGGTGGCACCATGTTCGGACGAAAATGGGCGGCTTGACCGTCGAAGGCTATTCGGTCGATGGCCTGGCGGATTCGAAATTCAAGTGGGCCCCCACTGCCAAGCAGCCAACGCTGCGGCCACTCGATACTCCGGCTCGCGAGGCGCTCGTGGCAGCGGCAGTGGAACAGTGGCTACGATTCGACAAAGGGCGGGGAAAGGAGACCGTCGAACCCTATAGCACTTACATCCACGAGATGTGGAAGGCGCTGAAAAGGAATCTGACCGGAAAGGACACCGGCTATCCCTGGTCGGCCGTCGCCATTTCCCTCATGGTGAGCAATGCGGCGAAGACCATCCCTGAATTCCAGGCATTCAAGCGGTCCGTCGGTCACGCGGCCTATATGTGGGATGCCATCAAGAAGCGGGCGAGCGAGGACCGGTCAGCGCCGTTTTGGGGCGTACGCATAACGGAAGAAAAGCCGCAGGTCGGCGACATCGTCGGCAGTTGGCGGGACAAGCCCTACACGTTCGATCAATATCTCGCAGCCTCAAAGAATCCGGAAGCTCCCAGCCATTCCGACATCATCGTGGCGGTAGGCACCGAGGTTGCGTTGGCCATAGGGGGCAACGTCAGCCAGTCGGTCTTCGTCACCGGGTATCAGCTGACGGCCGATGGCAACATCGCGAAGAACCAACGTTTCCTCAAGGGAAAACTGGTCGGAGAAGCTATCGTCCTGATGAAGAACCGAATTGATTGAGGGGCGCTGTTGCGCAGGCGATCTCAAGCCGCCGACTGCTTCGCAAAGTCCCCGCGCTCCAGGATGAAGCTGGTCGCCACGCCGAACACCACGCCCCAGAAGGGCGCGCCGATGCCCAGCAGCGGCAGGCCGCCCAGCGTCACCAGGAAGGCAACCAGGGCGCCCAGCGTGAAGTGCTGGCGGAACGCGGTGTGGAATGCGCCTTGCAGGATGCGCAAGAGCGCCAGTCCCGCCAGCGTGGCGACAAAGGCCGCGGGCGTGGCCAGCAGCGCCTGCGTGACCAGCGGGGAGAACAGCCCGAACACGATCACCATCACCCCGAGGAAGACCGCGGCCAGCCAGTGCCGCGACGCGTTGGCGCCGGAGGCGATGATGGCATTCGACGGCCCGGCCAGACAGGTGGAGACGCAGCCCAGGCAGGCGGTCAGCGCCGAGAACACGCCACAGGCATTGGTGATGGCGTTGACCGGCGGGCGGTGCAGCGAGTTGCGCAGCACGGCAATGCCTTGCGCGTTCTGCACCGCGATCACGGTCACGGCCAGCGGCAACACCAGTTCGAACGCGGCGCCCCAAGAGAATACCGGGGCGTAGAACTGCGGGCTTGCCAGCGAGGTCGCGAACGTCACATGTTCCAGCGCGGGCGTCCTGCCCGTGAACGCCAGCGTGCATACGCCGGCGATGAGCGCGCCGATGATGGGCGAGAGCCGCTTTTGCACCGCGGGGAACAACGAGACCGCGAAGAAGGTCGCGGTCATGGCGCCAGCCAGCCACGGATCGGAGGCGAATGATCGGATCCAGTCCAGCGCGAAGCTCAGAAAAACGCCCGCGACCATCCCCATGACGATGGGCATGGGGATGCGGTCCATGATGGCGCCGACCCAGCCGGTCAGCCCCAGTACCAGCATCAGCGCGGCGGTCAGCAAATAGGCGCCGACGACCTCGGCAAAGGGCAGGTGTTGCAGGGCGCTGGCGACCAGCACCGCGCCCGGGATGGTCCACAGGAAGGCGAGCGGCTGCCGGTAAATGGCGGACATCACGATGGTAAGGATGCCGTTGAGCACGAAGGCCGCAAAGATCCAGGAGGCGAGGGTGGCCTGGCTGAGTCCCCCTTTCACGCCCGCGCTCAGGATGATCGCTACCGGCGCGGACGCGGAAAACAGGAAAGCGACGAAAGCGTTGGTCAGCTCAGTCGCCGGGAACGAGGGCGAGGCGGCTGGGATCGTTTCTGGAGGGGCCATGGACTTATCTCATTAATGAGTGAAGCATTTTGCCGAGCACCGAAACAATACAGGAAATATCGCGTGCGGCGGCACCCTGGCTGCGCTTGCGCCCAGCCGAGGTGGGCAAATCCGGTCACTCCCATGCCCATGCGGCAATGCATGCGCCTACGCTCCCCGGTTTTGGGAGATCGCTATCACTGGCCGAATTTTCTGCGTCGCGTTCGTGGCTGGCGCGGGACTGGTCCAGGTGTCCCCGCGGCTGCCCGGCGCAGGCGCCGCATGGTGGCTGGCAGGGGCTTGCCTGCTTGGGCTGGTTGCCTGCCTGCGCTCGCGGCCTGGTCCGGCGCGCCAGCTTGCCGCCTTGATGCTGGGCGTGTGTGCGGGATCGCTGAACGCCAGTCTGCAAGCCCAAGCCAGGTTGGACGATGCGCTGTCGGATAAGCATCAGGACGCCGTGTCGCGCCTGGCGCTGCGCGTGGCCAGCCTGCCGGATGGCGACGAGCGCGGCCAACGCTTTCTGGCCGAACTGGATGAGCCTGCGCCACCCGGCATTCCCTCGCGCATTCAGGTCTCGTGGCAGGCGCCGCCCGGCCCGCAGGCGCTGATTCCCGAAATCAAGCCCGGCCAGGTCTGGCGCATGGCGCTGGTGTTGCGGCGTCCGCACGGCTTGTTGAATCCAGCGGGGCCGGATGTGGAAGGGCGCCTGTTCGCGCAAGGGATACGGGCGGTGGCTACGGTGCGCGGACAGCCCAGGCTGCTGGCGGACAGGCCCTGGGCGACGCCGGGCATCGCGATAGAGCGGGCGCGCCACAGCGTGCGGGAGGGTTTGCGCGCGGCCTTGGGGGAACATCGCTATGCGCCAGTGATGGTCGCCCTGGCCATCGGCGATCAGGCCGGCGTCGCGCGCGAGGACTGGCTGCTGTTCAACCGCAGCGGCATCACGCATCTGGTGTCGATCAGCGGCATGCATGTGACCTCGATAGCGGGCATCGCCGGGCTGTTGGTGGCGGCGTTGTGGCGGCGAGGGCGCTGGCGCGGCGCGGGGCTGGCCGAGCACGTGCCCGCGCGCGTGGCGGGCGGGGCGGCGGCCGCGCTGGTCGCACTGCTGTATTGCCTGCTGGCGGGCTGGGGCGTGCCGGCGCGCCGCACGTTCTTCATGCTGTCGGTGGTGCTGGCGGCCGCGGTGTCGCGTCTGCCGCTGTCGGGCGGCCGGGTGCTGGCATGCGCGGCTGCGGGGGTCGTGGCGTTGGATCCATGGGCGCCGGTGTCGCCGGGATTCTGGCTGTCGTTCGGCGCGGTGGCGGTGCTGTTGCGCATCGCAGATGCGCCGGTCGACCGCGAAGCCGGCTGGCGCCCGCGCTGCTCGGCCAGGCTGGCGCAAGCGGTGCGCCTGCAGCTGATGGTGACCGTGGGCCTGACGCCCTTGCTGGCCTACCTGGTGCATCAGGTGTCGTTGGGATCGCCGTTTGCCAATGCGGTGGCGATTCCCGTCGTGACCTTCGTCGTGACGCCGCTGGCTTTGGCGTGTGCCGCCTTGTCGGTTTTGCCGGAGGCGCAGGGGCTGGCCGAGTTGGCCGGGCTATGGGGCCTGCAGGCGTTCGACCTGATCATGGCGCCGGTGTCCTGGGTGGGCAACGCGTCCTGGGCCAGCGTTCCGGTTGCGGCGGCGTCGTGGCCCTGGCTGCTGCTGGCCTTGGCGGGCATGGTCTGGGCGCTGCAGGTGCGCGGATGGCCGGGCAGGCATCTGGGATGGCTCTGCATGCTGCCGTTGCTGTTTTGGCGGCCCGACCGGCCCGAGCAAGGATATTGGCGCATGAGCGCGATGGATGTGGGGCAGGGTAGCGCCATCCTGGTAGAGACGGCCAGCCAGGCCTTGCTGTTTGACGCGGGGCCGCGCCATTACGGCGGCAGCGACGCGGGCGAACGCGTCGTCGCGCCGTTCCTGCTGGCGCGGGGTATCCGGCGGTTGGACGTGTTGGTCCTGTCGCATGCCGACCTGGACCACGTGGGCGGATTGCGCGCGGTGCTGGCGGCGGTTCCGGCAGGGCGCAGCTACGCATCGTTCGATCTCGCTGCGTTCCTGCGCCGCGATATCCGGATGTGGCCGCAGGCCGGCAGCGCCACGCCGCCGTTGCCCGCCGATGTGGGGCGTTGCCGGCGCGGCATGAGCTGGGAGGTGGACGGCGTGACATTCACCTTCCTGAACCCCGCGGATGCCGGCGGCAGGAACGGGCAGGGCCGCAATGCCGATAGCTGCGTGCTGCTGGTGCAGGGGACATCGCATGCGCTGCTGCTGACGGGCGATGTGGGCGTGGCTCAGGAAAATGCGCTGGCCCGGGTATTGCCCCGAGTCGACGTGGTGATGGCGCCGCATCACGGTTCGGCATCGTCCTCGGGCAGGGACTTGGTGGACGCGTCCGCAGCCGGCCATGCGATCGCACAGGTGGGCCATTTGAACCGTTTTCGCCATCCGGCCCGCGCGGTGGAACTGCGGTGGACGCGCGCGGGCGCGGCGTTTTGGCGCAGCGACCGCGATGGCGCGGTGATGGCGACTTCAGGCGCTGGGGGTCTGCATGTGTGGGCTGAGCGTGAACGCGGGCGGCGGTATTGGCATGGGCGCTGACTGAGGCCGCCCGCGGCGTTCAATTGGCGCCGAGCAGGTTCGCGCTCTTGACCAGCGACGATACGCGTTGCGAGTCGCGCTTGAGCAGATCGGAGAATGCGATGGGGCCGCGTTCCTGTGCGGCAGGCGCTTGCGCCGCCAATTGTTCCAGACGAGTCTTGAACTCTGGGGTGTCTATTGCCTGCGACAGGGCGGCGGCCAGTTTTTCGACCACAGGCTGCGGCGTGCCAGCCGGCGCCACCAGGCCATTCCAGATGGCCAGATCGAACTCAGGCAGTCCGCCCTCGGCAAAGGTGGGGATGTCCGGACTTTGCGCCAGGCGCGCGGTTCCGGTCACGGCAATGGCTTTGACGCGCTTGTCCTGATGCAGGGGCAGCATGGTCACGGTCTGGTCGATGACCCCGTCGATCATGCCGCTCATCAGGTCGGTCAGCGCGGGACCTGTGCCGCGATAGGGAATGAGTTCGCCGCGTGCGTCGGCGAAGTGCAGAAACATGGCCTCGGCCAGGTGCGCCGTGCTGCCCGGCCCGCTTGAGCCCAGGTTGAGCTTGACGGCGTTCACGTCGCGGATGCGCTTGAGCATGGCGGGCAGATCCTGGATGCCGCTCTTGTTGCTGACCGACAGCACCATGGGCACGGTCGCGACGATGCCGATGGGAGCCAATTCTTTTTGCGGATCGTAGTTGGCCTTGGGATGCAGATGCGGCAGGATCGCCAGCGACATGTTGTTGAAGGCCAGGGTGTAGCCGTCCGGTGCGCTCTTCTGCAGCTTCTGCATGCCGATGAGGCCGCCGGCCCCGCCTGAGTTTTCGACGACCACCGTCTGGCCCAATTGCTTGGACAGCGAAGTGGCCACCAGGCGGCCCAGCGTGTCGCTGGTGCCGCCGGGCGCGAAGGGCACGATGACCGTGATGGCGCGGCTGGGATAGTCCTGGGCGGCGGCCGGAGCGGCAAAGGCTGCCGCGGTCAGGGCGGCGCACAGGAAGGGGGTGATGCGTAGCATGGGGTGTCTCCTCGTATTTTCTTTTCTAGGTGGGGGGCCTTGCCGTCAGCGCGACAACGCGCGGCAGACGGCCTGGGTCATGTCGGTGCAGCTTGCCGTGCCGCCCAGGTCGCGTGGCACGTGGTCGCCTTTGGCGAGCACCTGTTCGACCGCGCGCTCGATGCGTTGCGCGGAATCGGAGAGCGCGGCATCGGCATGCTTGTCGCCCAGCCAGCGCAGCATGAGCGCGCCCGACAGAATGGTGGCCAGCGGACTGGCGGCGTTCTGGCCGGCTATGTCGGGCGCGGATCCGTGCGCGCCCTGGAAGAGCCCGTGGGTGTCGCCCAGTTCTGCAGACGCCGACAGGCCCATGCCGCCTATCGTGGCGGCGCCCAGGTCGGAAATGATGTCGCCAAACATGTTTTCCGCCACGATCACGTCATAGAAATCCGGCCGCTTGAGCATGTGCACTGTGATGGCGTCGGCATAGGCGTAATCGATTTCGACGTCGGGATAGCTGGCGGCCACGTCATCGCAGACCGCGCGGAAGAAGGCGTAGGTGCGCAGGATGTTGGCCTTGTCGCACACCGTGACGCGGCGCTTGCCGTCACGCGGCGCGCCGTTGCGCTGGCGCGCCAGCTCAAAGGAAAAGCGGGCGACGCGTTCGATGCCCTTGCGGGTGACGACGATGGTGTCGGTCGCCACTTCATCGCGCAGCACGATTCCGCCGCCGCGGCTGGCGTACAGGCCTTCGGTGTTTTCGCGCACGATGACGTAGTCGATCTGTCCCGGCTTGAAATTCTTGAGCGGCGAATCGACGCCCTGGTACAAGCGGATCGGGCGCACGTTGGCGTACAGGTCCAGCCGGAAACGCAGGCGCAGATGCAGGTCGTTTCCGACTTCGGTGCCGTCGGGGTAGGTCACGCCCGGCATGCCGGCCGCGCCGTGCAGGATGGCGTCAGCCGCCTTGCAGGCTGCGTAGGTGTCGTCGGGCAAAACCTGGCCCGACCTGACGTAGTGGTCGGCGCCGCCGTCGTAGCTGCTGAATGAGAGCAGGTCGGCGCCGCAGGCTTCCTTCAGTACGGTGATCGCCGATTGGCAGACCTCCGGACCGATGCCATCGCCGTCGATGGTCGCAATTTCATACTTAGCCATGTGTGGCTGTCTCCTCGTGAGGGTTTTGCAATCAGAGGGACGGCCGCGCCCGGGACGCGGCCGTCAGGGCTTACCAATTGGTGGATATGTACTTGGCTTCCATGAACTCAAGCAGCCCATGGTGCGCGCCTTCGCGGCCCAGGCCGCTTTGCTTGACGCCGCCGAAAGGCGCCGCGGGATCGGATACCAGGCCGCGGTTCAGGGCGATCATGCCGCTTTCGATGCGTTCGGATACGCGCAGTCCGCGCGCCAGGTCGCGGGTATAGACGTATGCGACCAGCCCATACTCCGTGGCGTTGGCCAAGGCCACGGCTTCGTCCTCGGTATCGAACGCCACGATGGGCGCCACGGGACCGAAGATTTCCTCGGCAAGCAGGTCGGCGTCGGCGGGCACATCCACCAGCACGGTGGGCTCGTAGAAGTGCCCGGCGCGGTCCAGCCGCTTGCCGCCGGCCTTGATCCGCGCACCCTTGGCGACGGCGTCGGCCACCAGCGATGCCACCTTGTCCACCGCGCCCGCATTGACCAAGGGGCCGCATTGGGTGCTGGGATCGACGCCGTCGCCGGTCTTCAGCGCGGCCATGCGCGCGGCGAAGCGGGCGCTGAATTCCTCGACTGCGCCGCGCTGCACGTAGAAGCGATTGGCCGCCGTGCAGGCTTCGCCGCCGTTGCGCATCTTGGCGATCATGGCGCCTTCGACGGCGGCATCGATGTCCGCGTCGTCGAAGACCAGGAACGGCGCATTGCCGCCCAGCTCCATCGAGCAGCTGATGACGGAATCCGCCGCCTTGCGCAGCAGCACGCGGCCCACTTCCGTTGAACCGGTGAAGGAGAGCTTGCGCACGCGCGGATCATCCAGCACCGCGTTGGCGAACTTGCCAGCCGAGGAGGTCGTCAGTACGTTGACCACGCCCGCAGGCACGCCGGCTTCTTCCAGCAGGCGCATGACGGCGTAAGCGGTCAAGGGGGTCTCGGTCGCGGGTTTGAGGATGCAGGTGCAGCCGGCGGCCAGCGCGGGCGCGATCTTGCGGGTTGCCATGGCCGCGGGGAAGTTCCACGGGGTGACCAGCAGGGCGATGCCTATGGGCTGGTACTGCACGATGATGCGGCTGGCGCCGCCGGGCGATACGCTGATGTCGCCATTGATGCGCACCGCCTCCTCGGAAAACCATCGGAAGAACTCGGCGGCGTAGGCGACCTCGCCGCGCGCGTCCGTCAACGCCTTGCCGTTCTCCTGGGAAATCAGATGTGCCAGATGGTCGGCGTCGCGGACCATCAGTTCATAGCACTTGCGCAGGATTTCGCCGCGCTGGCGCGCGGGTGTAGCTGCCCAGCCTGCGGCAGCGCGCGCCGCTGCGTCCACGGCCGCGGCGGCGTCTTCGAGCGTGGCGTCCGCCACGCTGGCGATTACCTGTTCGGTCGACGGGTCGTACACGTCGATGCGACGGCCCGAGGTGGAGGCGCGCCAGGCGCCGTCGATGTAAAGGTCTGTAGACAGCTTGTTGGCCTCGATGGTCATGCGTCAGCTCCGGATGTGGGTGGAAGGCGGGTTATCAAGATGCGCGAAACGAGCCGCGTCCCGCGTAGGCGGCGGCCACGATGGCGGCGATGCCGTCCTGGTCCAGCGGTCGCGGATTGTTCGTGACCAGGCGCGCGGCCAGCATGGACTGCGCGGCGATCCATTCGAGCTGGTCGGCGCGCACGCCCAGTCCAGCCAGCGTTGCAGGGATGCCGATGCGCGAGAACAGGTCGTAGACATGGCGCGGCGCGCGGGCGGCGAGGCGCGCGGGATCGGTTTCCGTGTCCCCCATCGCCATAGAGATGGCCGCATAGTCCGCGCTGCAGGCCGTTGCGTTGAAATCCATGACATAGGGCATCAGGGTCGCCACGCCTGCGCCGTGCGCCGTGTGCGTCAGCGCGCCGATCGGGTACTGGATGGCGTGGGCCGCCGCGGTGCCCGCCACGCCGAAGGCCAGGCCAGCGGCAAGCGCCGCGGCCATGACCTGGCCCCTGGCATGAAGGTCGGAGCCGTCGTCGACGGCGCGGGGCAGATAGGACGCGAGCGCGCGGATGGCAATCAGCGCCTGCTGGTCGCTGAAGGCGTTCTTGCCAACGAATACGCGGGTCTGCGCGATGTCGGCATCCGGACTGCGACGGACCGCGGTCAGGGCCTCGATGGCATGGGTCAAGGCGTCGGCGCCGGCGATGGCGGTCAGTCCCTTGGGGCAGGTCAGCGTCAGTTCAGGATCGCAGATGGCGGTGTGGGGAATCAGGTGCGGACTGGAGACGCCTACTTTCAGATCGCGGGCGCTATCGGCCAGCACGGCGACTGGCGTGACCTCGGAGCCCGTGCCCGATGTGGTGGGCAGCGCGATCACGGGTAGCACCGGGCCTGGCACCTTGTATTCACCGTAGTAATCGGAGGCCTTCCCGCCATGCGTCAGCAGCAGGCTGACGAGCTTGGCCATGTCCAGGCAACTGCCGCCACCCAGTCCGACGATTACCTCTGGCTGGAACGCGCCGTGCGCTGCCACGCATTCGTAGACGCCCTCGACGGGCAGGTCCGGCTGGGTGCGGTCGTACACCTGGACGCGCACGCCGGCGCTTTCCAGCGTGGCCAGCAGTTCGGACATTTCCGCCGTGGCGGCGAAGCGCTCGTCGGTGCAGATCAGCGCGCGCTGGCCCAGGGCGGCTGCGACGCGGCCCAGCGCAAGGCGCTGGCCGTTGCCGAACAGCACGGCGCGCGGTGCGCGCATGATTCCAAACAATTCATTCATTGTGGATCCTTGAAAGGGTGTCTGGGGAAATTCAGGCGGCGCATTGCGCCAGGTCGAGGATGCGGCGCCAGACCTCGTCGGCCAGTTCGATGCCTGCATCCAGCCGCAGGCGGCGTTCGGTGCGCGCCCGATCGCCTGGCACCGCGACGGGCCGCCCGGGCAGCAGGGCAGGGCAGGCGCGGATGTCATCCAGGTAGCTCGTGACGCGGCTGGCAATCCCGCCCGACCCGGCCTCGATCGCGATGAAGACGTCGCCCTTGTTGCATATCTCGCGGGAATCCAGCGTGCCCTTGACGGCGTTGCCCAGCGCGGATGCCGTCAGGCTGGCGACCAGCACTTCGAACGCCAGGCCCAGCGCGTAACCCTTGGCTTCACCGAAGGGGGCCAGAGCGCCCGCTTTGGCAGCTTCGGCATCCGTGGTGGGGTTGCCGGCGCCGTCGAGCGCCCAGCCCGGCTCGAGTGGCCGGCCATGGTTGGCGTAGTCGTGGATCTTGCCCATGGCGACCTGGCTGGTGGCCATGTCCAGCACGAACGGTTCGTCCGCGGTGGGTACGCCGATAGCGATCGGGTTGGTGCCGATCAGGGCTTGACGGCCGCCCCAGGGATGGACCAGGGCTTCGCTGGTCGACAGGGCCAAAAGGATCTGGCCTTCGCGCGCCGCGCTTTCCGCGTAGAGCGCCAGCATGCCGATATGGTTGTTGTTGCTGACGGCGGCGATGGCGATTCCGGTCTCGCGGGCGCGTTCGCGGATCTGCTCCAGGGCCGCCAGCGCGATCACCGGCCCCAGGCCGCGTTCGCCATCCATGTCCAGGAAAGCTGGGGAGCGCCAGACGGCCGTGCCGCGGGTTTTCGGGTCGGCCACGCCGTTGTGGATGCGTTCGATGATGCGCGGCAGGCGTAGCAGGCCGTGGGACGCGCGCCCGCGCAATTCGGCTTCAAGCAGCAGGTCGGTCTGCGTCGCAGCGTGGTCGGTCGGGGCTCCGGCCAGTTCCAGCGCGCGGATGCAAACCTGCCTTGCCTCCCCCATTTTTATCGTTGTCGTCATAGTGTCGTTAAGTTGTTAAATCCGATCGGATCTGAAATACGATCTGATTTATGCTAACCTCGTAACAAATTGGAGGTCAACACATAGTTGGCAAATCGGGTGAAACAACCATGACGACACTCTCTCGCGGTTCCGCAGCCGTACCCTCGACCATGCCCGCGGCCGGCCAGCGCCTGGGCGAGCGCGTGCGGTCGTTGGGCGACGAGGTCTATGAAACGCTGCTGTCGCAGCTCATTTCCCTGAAGATCGCGCCCGGCATGCGCATCGCGGTCGATGCGCTGGTGCGTGAGCTAGGCGTATCGCAAACGCCGATACGCGCCGCGCTGATCCGGCTTGAAACCGAAGGGCTGGTCGTCAAGACGCATCACGTGGGATACAGCGCGGCGCCCATGCCTACGCGCAGGCGTTTCGAGCAGATGTACGAACTGCGCTTGCAGCTGGAGCCATTCGGTGCCGGGCTGGCGGCGCAACGCATGACGGACGCGTCACTGCAGGAACTGGCGGCGCTGTCTGCGGCAATGAGCGCCCCGAGCGCCGATGATGCGCGCGTGGCCTATGGAAAATTCGCCGTGCTGGACGCGCAGTTCCACTCCTGGATCGCGGAGCAGAGCGGCAATGAACTGCTTGCCGAAGCGCTGGCCCGGCTGTACGCGCATACCCATCTGTTCCGACTGCGCTTCCACTCGAGGGTCACGGAAGAAGCCGTGACCGAGCATGCACGCATCGTGCGGGCGCTGAGCGAGCGTGATGCCGATGGCGCTCAGGATGCCATGCGCGACCACATTCTCAGGTCGCGCGAGCGCATGGCGCCGTACTTCGAAATGTTGGATTAGCGCGCGGCCGGTGCAGCCGTATGCCCGCCCAGGCTGATGCCGTCCCGTATCTTGCGGAACGCGGGCAAGGCTGCCGGCATGTCCTCGCTAGTCACGGTGCAGCGCATGGCTACGCGCAGCGCTGGCGTATCCACCAGCGCGTTGTATTCCCGCAGGCGGGTGCCATCCGGCCGGGCGCCCGCGGGCGCGACATAGTCGACGCCGCGTGCGCCTTGCAGCTCGAAGCCGCTGCGCTGCTCAGGCGATTCGCCCTGCGCGGCCAGGATCGCCTCGGCCGCAGCCATGCGCTCGGCGGCGGAGAGCGGCGCTTCGGCGCCGGGATGCGTCTTCAGCGATTTGCGCGGCGTGCTGAAGCCGACGCCGCAAAGGTAGTCGGCCGCGTCCGCGGCTTGCGGCGCGTCGTTGGCGCGGACGATCTCGACCAGCACGTCGAATTCGTCGGACTTTCCATGCTTCACGATCCGATATGCCGCGGGCACGGCTACGCCGAATCCGCGCGTCCGGTCGGCATAGCGGCGCTCAGCGTCGTTGGCGGGTTCCTCGATCATCTGGAACCGCACCGGCAGCATCAGGATTTCCCTGTCGGCCTGCATGTCGGTGGTGAACGCGGGCAGGGGACTGGCGCGCCGGACCATGCGGATCGCGGCCTTGTCGATGGCGACATAGCCGGAGGAACTGGCCAGGTCCACCGCGTCGATCTTGCCGTCCCGCAGCACGGTGAGGCGCAGGCGCAGGCTGAGCGGACCGTCCAGTTCGTATGCCTCTTTGGGCATTTCCAGATGGCTTTGCAGCTTGCGCATCGCGCCCGTGGTCCATTCGGCCTGATTGGCAGGGGCAGGGGCCGAAACCGCCGTGGAAGTGCACAGGATGATCGCGGCCATGGTGCAAGCGCGTAGCGGCCAATTCATGTGGGCAAGTCTCCTGATAGTAGGAACCCGCAGGAGGCGGGCGCCCCGGCAGCATAACCCGCAAGCTAGGTCGAGCAAGCCGATCCCAGGTCCAGATTGCTGGCCAACAGGTTGACGAACTCGCGCACCTTGGGCGACGAGCGCCGCGGCTGCGGGTACACGGCATAGAGGTTTCGTTCGGCGGGCTGCCAATCCGGCAACAGGGGCGTGAGGCGGCCGCTAGCCAGGTCCTGACCAACGAGAAATGCCGGCAGCAGTCCGATGCCGGCGCCGCTCAGCGCGGCGTCGTGCAGGGTCTGGCTGTTGTTGCAGCGCAGGGAGCCGCTGACATGCACGGTCTGTTCCACACTGTTGCGCGCAAAGCGCCATTCGCTGGGGCTGGCACCGCGCGTATAGACCAGGCATTGGTGGCCGGCGAGATCCTGGATTTCGCGGGGGGCGCCTTGCCGTTCAAGATAGTGCGGCGCGGCGACCAGCATCCTGGGCAGGGTGGCGATGGCCTGGGCGCCTGCCGCGAAATGCTTGGGCGTGGCGCCGATGTACAAGGCGACGTCAACGCCTTCTTCCGCGGGATCGAGATACCGGTCGTTCAGTGTCATCTCGACGGTGACCTCGGGAAAGCTGGTGGTGAATTCCGTGATCAGGCGGCCCAGATTCGCGCTGCCGAAGGAGATCGGCGCGCGCACCTTCAGAAGGCCGCGCGGCGTGGTCTGCACCTGGCCCGCAGTGCGTTCGGCCTCTTCGACATCCTCGAGGATGCGGGAGCATTTGTCGTAGTAGGTCTTGCCCGCATCGGTCAGAACGATGCGGCGCGTGGTACGCGCAAGCAGCGGCGTTCCTATGTGGTCTTCCAGCGCGGACACGTTCTTGCTCACCGAGGCGGTGGACATGTTCAAGCGCGTTGCGGCGACCGTGAAGCTTCCGTGTTCGACGACCTTGCAGAAGACGCTCATTGCCACCAGGCGATTCATATTCTTTCCCGCAACGAAACCGTTTATTTCTGGCGCGACCCTTTAATCACGGGACCTGGCGATGTCAATATTGCGGCTGATTATAACGAGGGAGAGGGGCGTGGCACAGAAAAGAACAGGCGCTTTGCTGGAGTCGCTGGAGGCAGTCAAGATGAGCAGGAAGTCCTTCCTGCGCCTGTCCCTGGGAGGGGTGGCGGCCGCCTCGGCGGGAGGCAGCGCATTCGCGCGGGAGCCCGCCCGGGATACGTCCTCTGGCGTTTCAGCCGCATCGGGCGCATCCCGGATCCTGATCCGCAATGCGGACCTGTTGACCATGGACCCTCAGCATAAGGAGATGGCAGGCGGGGACGTGTTGATCGACAAGGGCCGCATTGCCGCGATAGGCAGGAATCTTTCCGCGGGCGACGCGGAAGTGATAGATGCCAGCGGGAAAATCCTGATGCCGGGCATGATCGACGGACATCGCCACCTTTGGCAATGCGTCGACGCCGGACGTCTGGTCAAGATGGACCCCACAGGGTACTCGCGCGCCTACCTGGGATGGCAGCGCAGGACCATGGCCTGCATGACCGCGGAAGACAACTATCTGGTTGAGCTGATCGGCGGCCTGCAGGCTATCGACTCGGGCGTGACGACGGTGCTGGACTACGCGCATGGCCAGCCTTCCGAGGAAACGGCGCTGGCTGCTGCGCGCGGCATCCGCGATTCGGGCGTGAACGGCTGGTTCGCGTTCCAGCTCGGCCGTACGCTGGCGTTCGGCCCCGGGTCGACGATCTCCATGGCGCGGGTGCAGGCGGACCTCACCACGACCACCGAACAGAATTGGCGCACCGTGGAACGACTGCGTTCGGAAGTGTTCTCCGACAGCTCGGCGCCGCTGCAATTGGGCCTGGCGCCCTCGGATGCCATCGGTCGGCCGGTCGCGGAGGTGAAGAAGGAATGGGCGCGGGTCCGCGACAGCGGCGTCGGCTTGCTTGCGGCGCACGTGCACAAGCCCGCGTCGCCCAAGGCGCCGGGCGTCATCGGTCATCGCGGGTCGGGCATCCAGGACCTGTACGACGCCGGATTGTTGGGGCCGGACTATCACATCGCCCATGGCAACCGCTTGACGGCCGAGGAACTGGGCCTGTTGCGAGAC
The DNA here is from genome assembly GCF_003576205.1 of Achromobacter sp. K91. Classification (NCBI taxonomy): domain Bacteria; kingdom Pseudomonadati; phylum Pseudomonadota; class Betaproteobacteria; order Burkholderiales; family Alcaligenaceae; genus Achromobacter; species Achromobacter sp. K91. The sequence goes on from NZ_QWFB01000048.1 coordinate 51,178, forward strand.
ACGGGCGGCATGCTGTGCGCCACGGTGGTCGGCGAGTTTCCCTACATGCTGTCGCCCCACATGATGGCCTCTTCCCATGGGCGGGCGCGCCAGGCCGGCGTGGCGACGGGCATCGGGATCGACGGCGCGCTGGTGGTGCAGCAGGACTTTTTCGAACATGTGCGCGGCGCATTCCTCAGTCTTTTCCTGGAGCCGGAAGGACGCGAGATCGTGCGGCAGTACAGGTCGCAGGACGCATTGGAGTTCGCAACCTCGCTGGGCGCGCGCGCGGTTCGGGCGGGCGACGTGACGGGCAGCATCAGCGTCGGCAAGCGCGCGGACCTGGTGCTGCTGGCCACGGACCGTATCGGGTTTGCGATGCAGGGCAGCCTGGCCGACCGCGTCGCGAATTTTGCTTCCTTGGCGGACATCGACAGCGTCTGGGTCGCCGGCCGGGCGCGCAAGCGCAACGGGAAGATGCTTGGCGTCGATTGGGTCAAGATGAAGACCCAGCTCGCCGCCGTGCAGAGGCGCATACACGCCCAAGCGCAAACCATCACGTTCACCGCGTGATGCAGGCGCGGGCTTGCCTGCGCGCGGGCCCGTTTTCTGCATGAGGCCGGCATCCGCCGGCAACCATCAATCCTGCCTGTAGTCCAGCGCTGCCCGAACCCCGGTTCGCGCGGCGCGGGGAATTGCTGCGTATTGCGGCAGGCCTGTTGCCGACCACGGCAAACATAACGACGTACAAAAGGGGGAGTTCATGAAGTGCAGCAAGCAATTCAGGGTTCTGGCGAGGTGGGCGGCGCTGGCTGCCTGTGCCGGCAACGGACCGGCGGCACTGGCTCAGTCCAGCCTTACGCTATACGGATTGGCCGACAGCTACATCGAATACAGGAGCAATGCCCGGCCGGCGGCAGGATCGTCCTCGTCCGGCGGATCCTCGCTGCGGATGAACTCCGGCGGGCTGTCGGGTTCCCGTTGGGGCATGCGGGGGGTGGAGGACCTGGGCGGCGGTATGCAGGCCGTGTTCGCACTTGAAAGCGGCTTCTACATGCATACGGGGGCGATGGGCGAGGCGGGGCGGCCGTTCAACCGGCAAGCCTTCCTGGGCCTGAACGGGCCCTACGGCATGCTGAGTTTCGGGCGGCAATATGTCAGCATGTTCGATCTACTGCCTGCCTTCATGCCCCTGACCTACGCGGGCGCCTACGAGCCCATGCCGTTCCTCATGGGCAACCTGCGGTTGGACAACTCGGTCAAGTATCGCGTCGGGACGGGGCCGTTGGCGGCGCAGGCGCACTATCAGCTCGATGACGCGGCGGGCGCGCCCTATCAACGCGCGGCCTGGGGTGGCGGGGCGAGCTACCTTTCCGGTCCGTTCGGTCTGGCGGCGGTCTACGACGAGGCGGGCGGCGCAACGGCAGCCACCGCGTCGAATCGGCTGCGCAAGCTGGCGCTGGCCGCGACCTATGCGCCGGATCCGTGGCGCCTGACGTCGGCTACCGCTGGGCGCAGGACAAGACCGCGCAAGGCAACCTGAACCAGCGCGACGACATGTGGTGGATCGGACTCGGGTACCGCATTTCGCCGGTCCTGCGGATCACGGCCGCCTTCTATTACGACGATGTGAAGGCCAGGGCAGGGGCGGGCAATCCGCCGAATGCCAGGCAGTACGCCTTGCAGCTGGTATACGGCGGCCTGTCCAAGCGCACCGACCTGTATGCGGCAGCCGCCTATGCGCGAAACTCGGCGCTGAACTTCGCGCCGCTCGCTACTCTGCCCGCTGGCGAGGACAGCCAGGGCGCCGTGGCCCTGGGCATCCGGCACAAGTTCTGAGGAAATGGCGCGCCGCGGCGCGCCATTCCGGTTCAGTTCATGTTCGACAAGCCTTCCTCGCGCACGACTTTCTGCCACCGGGCGACTTCGCTTGCCAGCAGCGCCTGCGCTTCGTCCGGGCTGGACGTCGAAGGTTCCGCGGCCTGCAAACGCAGGCTTTCGATGATGTCCTTGCGCTGCAGCGTTTCGCGCACCATGTCATTGAGCTTGGCGACGATGGCGGGCGGCAGGTCCTTGGGGCCGGCCAGCGCATACCAGGCCGTGACGTCGAAGCCGGGCGCCACCGTTTCCGCCAGGGTGGGAACATCGGGATACTGCGCGAAGCGTTCCCGGGTCGTCACGGCCAGCGGCTTGACCTTGCCTTCGGCGATGTAGGTGCTCATGCCGGCCAATGCCGTCATGATGACGGGAACCTCGCCGCCGATCACCGCCAACGCCGGAGCGCCGCCGCCCTTGTAGGCCACGTGGTTCAGGCGCACGCCGGTGCGCGCCTGCAGCAACGTGGCGGCCAGGTGCATGCCGCTGCCTATGCCGCCGGAACCGTAGTCGATTTTCTCCGGCTGTAGGCGGGCCGCGTCGATGAGTTCGCGCATCGAGCCGTAGCCGGCGACGGGATTGGCGATCACGGCGTAAGGACTCTGGGCCACGATGGAGATCATGGTGAAGTCCTTGACGGGATCGTAGCCCAGGGACTTGTAGAGACCGGGCGCGGACGCGTGGCCGGAGGCCATCAGGTAAAGGATGTATCCGTCCGACGGACTGCGCGCGACGAAACGCGCGGCAATGGTGCCGCCGGCGCCGGGCTTGCCTTCGACGATGGCCGGCTCGCCGAAGCGGTCGTTGAACTGCGCGGCGAGCAGACGGGCGAAATTGTCGATGGGACCGGCCGGCGCGAAGCCATGGATGATCCGCACCGGGCGGTTCGGCCATGAGTCCGCGCTTTGCGCGGCGGCCGGCGTGAAACAGGCTTGCAGGGCGGCAAGCGTGGCAATGCCCAGTATCTTTTTCATGTTCGAAGAGTCCTGTACGCGTGAAACGACTGTGGCGGCTGAGACATGGGGCAGGATGCGATTCCTGCCGAGGTCTACAGCCGCCATGCGAGGTGCTCGTATGGAAAGGATCGGTCAGACGAGGCGGATGGTGGCTGCCTGCCGGCCCACGCGCTCCTGCGCTTGAACCAGGCGCTTTTTCAGCGCGGGCCAGTCTACTCCCAGCATCTTGCCGTGGCGCTTGCGCGCCTGGCCGGCGATCCACACGCTGTCGATGTCGGCCGTGCAGGCAAAGGTGACTACGCGGTCGGCGAGGCTGCCCGCCATCCCGAAGCCGATGCGGTCCGTGCTCAGCAACAGCAGGTCCGCGCGTTTGCCTACGCTGATCGTGCCGACGGTGTCGCCCAGCCGCACGGACTTGGCGCCCAGGGCGGTGGCGAAATCCAGGATGTAGTCGGAGGAACAGGCCTTCATGACGTCGCGTACTTCTGGATCGAGGTACAGGTTCCAGTAGGTGGCGCGGATATGCTCGAAGTAGTCGCTGGGCAAGGCCAGGGAGATATCGATACCCATGCCGGTGGCCACGCCCGCCCGGCGCGAACGGCCATGCACGGAAGGTCCCTTGTCGGCGGACATGACGTACGGAAACTCGCCCATGGCCGTGGCGCAAATCATGCCGCCCGTGTCCCGCAGCATGGCCAGTTCTTCGTCGGTCAGGCGGTTGGCGTGGGTGGCCTGATAGTCCGGTCCGAGCAGGCCGGCATCGTGCAGGTCGCCGATGCCGGAGTCCCGGTGTCCCATGAAGCCGGCCGCGTGCGGCGCTTCCGGTTTGTGGATGTGGGCGGCCAGCATGCCGACGCCCATGCCGCGGGCCCGTGTCCATTCAGCGCGGATGTCGTCCAGCGAACTGCCGTTGTTGCCGCTGGGCGCCAGCGCCAGCTGCAAGGGCGCGGAGCTGTCGGAGAAAAGCTCCTGTTGCAGGCGCTCGGCGGTCCGCCAATGCGTCTCGCTGGTCTTGGCGATGCGTTGGCCGTCGGCCTGGGCCAGCGGCACCGTATCGCCGGGACCGTAGGACGAGGACACGCCCAGCTGAAAGCCGAACCAGCCGGCGATGCCGGAATCCTTGAGGCCCTGGGCGGCGGCGAGAGCGCGGTCCTCGGTGGGCTGGCCGTGGGCGAAGTCGAAAATCGTGGTGACGCCGGAGTTGATCGCTTCCAGTCCGCCGACGAGTTCAGCCAGGTAATTGTCCTCGGGCGTCATGCAGACGATGGTCCGCATCTTCCACTTCTGGTAGTTGCTGGCGTACTCGGCTGGCCGGGATTTCACCAGCCGGCCCATGTCGATGATCTCCCATACGTGGCGATGCGCATCGATCAGCCCAGGCATCAGGATCATGCCGCTGGCGTCGATGATTTCGGCGTCCTGCGCCTGCAGGTCCGGGCCTATCGCGGCGATGCGGTCATCTTCGATCAGGACGTCGCCCTGCAGCTCTCCGAGCTTCGCATCCATGCTCAGGATGCCGGCATTCTTTATCAGTGTTCTTGCCATGTCTTCCATGTCTCCTTTTGGGAGCACAGATTCTGTCAGCTTCCCTCATGCGGATAAATCCAGGCCTGGGAAACAATGGCTTTCCAATAGCAAAAGAATGCGCCGTGTCAGGCTGTTCCCGCCACCAACTCGTCGAACAGCAGATCCCCGCCCATCTGCCCGCCCTTGAGCATCAGCTCGATGCAGTCGGTCGCGGGGTCGTCGCTGCGCGTCAGGCTGACCGTCACGCCGGGCGCCAGCACGCAGCGGAACGCCAGGCCCCAGGCGTCCAGGGCCAACGTCGCCTGGCTGGACGTGTCGCCGCCGGCGATGCCGATGCGCGACAGGGGCGCGCCGGCCTGCGCGCTGGCGCGCACGATGTCCGCCACCAGTTGGCCGGTGGCGCGGGCCGTCGCGGCGGTCTGATGCGCGGCGAGCGGCTGGGCGGGCCGGTCGGTGTGCGCCAGCACATTGTGCCCCTGCGCCAGTGTGGTCGCCGCCAGCTGCGCCTGTTGCGCGGCATAGGCCGGATCCCGCAAGAGCCGCTCCGCCTGCAGCGGCTGGCGCTGGTATTGCCGGCACGCCGCGATCTGCCGGGCGGTCACGGGGGACAGGCTGCCGGCCACGACCAGCACGGGGCCCGAGGCGGCCGGCAGCGGCGTGGCCGTGGCGCTGGAACTGCCGACCGGCATGGCGCGGGCCAGCGCCTGCTGCACGCTGCTGGGGCCGACCGCCAGCAGGGGCAGGCAGGCCGCCGCGCGCCAGATGAGGCGGCCGATGATGGCAAGCTGTTCCTCGTCGACCAGGTCCAGCAGCAGCGGTCCGTCGCTGCTCTCGATGACCTGGTCCACCCAGTCGTCCAGCAGCGGCGCATCCGCCGCCCGCCGCAGCCGCGGGTAGGCCGTGTGCGGCAAGGAGCGGATGTCCGCCAAGCCTTGCGCCGCCAGGTGCAGGCGCAGGTCGGCTTCGTGCATGGGAGTGACCGGATGCGCGCTCATGACCGGATGGCGGTCGATGCGATGGATCTCGGGCGCGGACCCCGCGCGCGCGAACAGCTGGGCGAAGCTGCAATAGCGGCCGATGCTGGGCTGCCCGCCCACGATAGGCACCAGCGGGTTGGGCATGTGGCGGTGCAGTTCGCGCACGGCGGCGCCGATGCTGCCCACGTGCGGCGCGCTGTCGAAGGTGGAGCAGCACTTGTAATGCAGCACGCGCACGCCCGCACCCGCCATGTAGCGGCCCACGGCCTGCAGTTCGGCCTGCATTTCCGCTGGCGCCATGCCGCGCGCCGCGCCGGCGATGCCAATGGCGTCCAGCGGTCCGGCGCGGCGCAGCTGGTCCGGCGTCGGCACGCCCAGGAACAGCAGGCTGCGCAGGCCGGCGCGCGCGGTTTCGGCCAGCGTATCCGTGGCGCCGGTGAAGTCGTCGCCGTACCAGCCCAGCCGCGGCCGCGTTGCGTCTTGCGCCGCTGAACTCATGCGCGGCTGCCGAAGAACTCGATGGCGCGCCGCAGTTCCGGGGCGTTGCGCGCGTAGTCTTCCAGGCGCTCGCCGTCGCGCATGGCCTGCCAGGCTTGGCGGATGCTGAGCACGCCTGCGGCGGGTCCGTCCGGGTGGGCGAGGATGCCGCCGCCGGACATGAACAGCAGATCGTCGCTGCGCACGGCGGCCCAGGTGGCGGGCACGGTGCCAGCCCATTGGCCGGACGAAAACGCCGGCATGACGGGGTCATCGATCCCGGGAGTCAGCGAGGCCAGGCAGTCGCGCGCGGACTCGACGACTTCGGCGTCTTCCTGGGCGAACTTGCCTTGCAGGCCGTGCACGTGCATATGGTCCACGCCGGCCAGCCGCCATAGCGTCTGGTAAGCCTGGAAGCCCACGCCCAGCATGGGGTGGCGCGACAGCGCGCCGTAACCATTGCGGTGGCCGTGCAACGCCAGCGGGGTGCTGCGGCGCAAGGTCTGGATGGCCGAGTAGCCGCAATGGTTCAGGCTGGCCATGACGCAGGAGCCGCCTTCGCGTTCGATCAGGTCGGCGTGGCGGCGCATGGCGTCGGTCTCGTCGCTGATGTTGAACGCCACCATGACCTGCCGTCCGGTGCGCTCGCGGTGTGCGCGCACCACCGCCATGACGGCGGCGACGCGTTGCGCCAGCGGCGCGTGGGCAGGGTTGGCGCAGACCTCGTCGTCCTTGATGAAGTCCACGCCTGCATTGCACAGCTGCGCCGCCAGATGCGCGGTCTGCTCGGGCGACAGGCCGACGTTGGGCTTGATGATGGTGCCTACCAGCGGACCGTGCGCCACGCCGGTCAGTTGCCGCGTGCCGGCAATGCCCGCGCGCGGCATGTCGAACTGGGCGCGGTAGTTGGCCGGCAGTTCCATGCTTTCCAGGCGCAGCCCCGTGACTTCGCCCAGGTCGTACAGGTTGCCGCCTACCGTGGCTGCCAGCGTCGGCAGGTTGGCGCCGACGTTGGCGACGGGAAAGGCGATGCGCACGCGGGCGCGCTGGCAGCGGCCAGGCATGCCGCCCGGCTGCCGCGCCAGCCAGGCGTTGGGCAGGCTGGGCGCGGATGCGGACTCCAGGGGTTCGATGGACTCGATCCGCGCCCGGGCGCGGGCGCGCAGTTCGTCGGTTTCGCCCTGCACCCGCGTGAAGGTGCCGCAGGATTGCTCGCCAGCCATGATCTCCGCGACCTTGCCGGGGTCCAGCGGGGTTTCGATCAGGTAGGTGGCGGTAAACGATTGGGAATTCATGGCGGAGGTGGCAGGTAAGGGGATCAGATCCGGTTCAGATCGGGGAAGGGGCGCACGGGGTCCCTGCCGTCCCAATCCCGGGCGCTGTCGCGGATCAGGTCGAACAGGCGGCCCTTGGGACCGGCCACTTCGGACAGCTCGATCACGGTGCCGGGGTGGTACTCGGTGTCGAAGTAGATGAAGCGGCCTTTCTCGCCTACTTCGCCGCTCATCTTGGGCTTGAAGCCCTGCGCCAGCAGGCGCTCCAGGTCGGCGTCGTAGCTTTCGGTCCAATAGGCCACGTGCTGCAGCCCGGTGCGGCCGGCCTGCAGGAAGTCGCGGTACATGGAGGGCACGTCGTTGCGGGTCTGGATCAGCTCGACCTGGACGAAGCCGGAGTTGGCCAGCGCCACCGAGTTGTGCGGTTCGTGGCTGGCGCCGTCGTACTGGTAGTTGACGATGGGCACGCGCGGGTTGTAGTACCAGGGGCCCACGCCCAGCGTGTTGCTCCAGTAGTCCATGGCGGCTTCGATGTCGTGCACCACATAACCGAGTTGGCGGATTTCGCCCAGGAAACGACTCATGATGGATTCTTTGCGGGAGAGGTTTGAGGATGTCGGGAGGATGCGGCCCGGTGCGGGCCGCGGACCTCACAGGAAACCGATGGAGAACCAGGGGAAGGCAGCGACGATCACCAGGCCCACCAGCAGCGCGGCGACGTAGCCCCAGATCGGGCCTATGCCTTCGTTGGGATCGACGCGGCTGATGGCGCAGGCGCCGTAGTAGCCCACGCCGAAGGGCGGCGCGAACAGGCCTATGCCCATGGCGAAGATCACGACCATGGCGTAGTGCACCTCGTGCACGCCGGCCTGCGCCGCGATCGGGAACAGCAGCGGGCCGAACAGCACGATGGCGGGTATGCCTTCCAGCACGCTGCCCAGGATGATGAAGGCCACGATGGACACGGCCAGGAAGCCGTAGCTGCCGCCGGGCATGCCGGCCATCAGCTTGGCCAGGTCGCCGGAGAAGCCGGACTGCGTAAGCGCCCAGGCCATGGCCGTGGCGCAGCCCACGATCAGCATGATGGCGCCCGACAACGAGGCGGTCTCGATCAGCATGGGCTTCAAGCGGGCCCAGTCGAAGCGCCGGTAGATCAGCAGGCCGACCACGGCCGAATACACGATGCCGATGGTCGAGACCTCGGTGGCGGTGGCCACGCCTTCGACCACCGCGGCGCGGATCACGAAGGGCAGGGCCACGGCGGGCAGGGCGATGACGAAGAAGCGTCCGATCTCGCGGGCGCTGAAGCGCTGCGCCAGGCTCAGGTCTTCCTTGCGGTAGCGCCACCACACCACCGAGCACAAGGCCAGGCCCAGCACCACGGCCGGCAGCAGCCCGCCCGTGAACAGCGCGGCGATGGAAACGCCCGTCACCGAGCCGATGGTGATGAGCACGATCGACGGCGGAATGGTCTCGGTCTGCGCGCCGGTGGCCGACAGCAGCGCCACCAGGTCGCCGGGCTTGGCGCCGCGCTTCTGCATTTCGGGGAACAGCACGGGGGCGATGGCCGCCATGTCGGCGATCTTGGAACCCGAGATGCCGGACACCAGATACATGGCGCCGATCAGCACGTAGGACAGCCCGCCGCGCACGTGGCCCAGCAGGCTGGCCAGGAACTGGATCATGGCGCGCGCCATGCCGGTCATCTCGATCAGCGATCCCAGGAAGATGAAAAGCGGCACCGCCAGCAACATCAGGTGCGACATGCCCTCGTCCAGCCGGCCCACCATCACCACCATGGGCGTGTTGGTGGTCAGAGCCAGGTAGGAGAACGTGGCCAGCGCGAACGAGAACGCGATGGGCACGCCCGAGAACACTGTGGCGGCGACGATGCCCACGAAGAAAATCAGCAGGTTCAGTTTGCCCAGCGTGGCGAAGATGGGCTGCGCCACCCAGAACAGCGCGACCACCGCCGCGGCTCCCGCCAGCGCCGCCAGCATTTGCGGCGCGGTCTGGGTGCGCAGGAGGCGCAGCAGCGCCACCACCGCCATCAGTCCCATGCCCACCGGAATCGCGGCGGCGCGCCAGGCGTTGCTCAGCTCCAGCGCGGGCGTGATGATGAAGTGTTCTTCATGCGCGTACTCCACGGCGGGTGCCAGGATCAGCGCCAGGAAGGCCAGCGATGCGGCCAGCGCCAGCGTTTCCAGCTGGGCGCGGCGCGCGGGGCTGACGTTGTTGACCAGCGCCGTCATCCGCATGTGTTCGCCGCGCCGCAGGGCGACCACCGCGCCCAGCATCGACAGCCACAGGAACAGGATGGACGCCAGCTCGTCGGACCAGACCAGCGGACTGTGGAAGGCGTAGCGCGCGACGACGCCCGCGAACAACACGGCGATCTCGATCAGCACGATGGCCGCGGCCACGTGTTCGACCACGCTGCCCAGCAGCGCGTCTAGGGCGCCGGCGGCGCGGCGCAGCGGATGGGCCGGCAGCGCCTGCGGCGCGGCGTGGGGAGCGGACAGGGAGGACATGGCGCGTCCTCAGGCCAGCTTGCCGACGGCCTGCTCCAGCAGGGTCCAGGCTTCGTTGCCGAAGCGGCCCTGCCATTCCTTGTAGAAGCCGGCCGCGCGCAATTGCTCGCGGAAGCTGTCGGCCGACGGCTGGTTGAACAGCAGGCCCTTGCCCTCCAGGTCCGACTGCACCGAGGCGTTGAGCTTCTTGATGTCTTCGCGCTGGGCGAGGCCGGCCTCGTTGATGCCGCGCGCCACCACCGTCTTCAGGTCCTGCGGCAGGCCTTCCCACATGCGGCCGTTGGCGATGAACCAGTAGCCGTCCCAGATGTGGTTGGTGAGCGAGCAGTATTTCTGCACTTCGTACAGCTTGGCCACCTGGATGATGGGCAAGGGGTTCTCCTGCGCGTCCACCACCTTGGTCTGCAGCGAGGAATAGACCTCGCTGAACTGCAGGCTGGCGGGGGCGGCGCCCAGGCCCTTGAACATGGAGATCGGCAGCGAGCTGACCGGCACGCGGATCTTCAGCCCTTCCATGTCCGCGGCGGACTTGACCGGCGCCTTGCTGCTGGTGGTCTGGCGAAAGCCGTTGTCCCACATCTTTTCGAAGGCGTAGAGGCGGCGCTGTGCGATGGCGGCGCGCACGTGGGCGCCCAGCGCGCCGTCCATGGCGCTCCAGACCTGGTTGTAGTCCTTGAAGGCGAAGCCCACGGCATTGATCGCCGCCACCGGCACCAGGGTCGCGATGACCAGTGCGGAAGGGGTGAAGAAGTCGATGCCGCCCGAGCGCACCTGGGCCAGCATGTCGGTGTCCCCGCCCAACTGGTTGTTCGGGAAGATCTTGATGTCCACGCGGCCGTTGCTTTCCTTGAGAATGCGTTCGGCGGCTTCCTGGGCGCGGATGTTCAGCGGGTGCGTGACCGGCAGGTTGTTGCCGTACTTGAGCGTGTAGTCGGCGGCGCGGGCGATCAGCGGGAAGCCCGAGGTCAGGGCGACGGCGGGAACCGCGCAAAGGCGGCGCAGGGCGCTACGGCGTGTCAGCAGCTTCATGGTTGTCTCCATAATCTTGGTTATGATGTTTTTTGATGTGCCACAACAGCGCCAGTACCATGCGGCAGAGTGGACAATAGTGAATCGTTGCCAATATCGTCAAACCTGATTAATGATGGATTTTGATGTGAATCGCATGCCTCCCGAACGCAAGCTCGCGCGTCTGGCCGATGTGGCGGAGCGCGCAGGAGTGTCCACCGCCACGGCCGACCGGGTCCTGAACCGCAGGCCCGGCGTGCGCGCCAGCACCGCCCAGAAAGTCTTCAAGGCGGCCATCGAACTCGACTACCTGCCCGAACAGGAGGTCCGCGCGGCGGCCGCGCCCGAGCCCCTGCGGCTGGTGTTCCTGCTGCCGCGCGGCAGCAACCGCTACCTGCGCATGCTGGGCGATACCGTCAGCTATGCGCAGGAGCACTTCGGGCCGCTCAACGCCAGGTGCCAGGTCGAGTACGTGGAGAGCTTCAATCCGGACGCGCTGGCGCAGGCCCTGGCCAAGCACGGCAAGCGCGCCGACGGCATCGCCTTCATGGCGCTGGAACACCCGGCGGTGCGTGAGGCCGTCAACCTGCTGGCGCAGCAGGGCGTGCCTGCGGTGACGCTGATCTCCGATCTGGCCAACAGCGCCCGCGTGGCCTATGTGGGCCTGGACAACCGCGCGGCCGGGCGCACCGCGGGCTACCTGATCGCACGCTTCATCGGGTCGCGCGCGGCGCACGTGGCGCTGATCGCCGGGTCGCGTCACTACCGCGCCCACGAAGAGCGGGAAGGCGGCTTCCTGCAGCTGTACGCCGAACAGTTCCAGGCCATGCAGGTGGTGGACCTGCGCGAAGGCTACGACGACGCGCAGCGCAATTACGAACAGACCCGCCAGCTGCTGGAGCAGTATCCGCAGCTGGCCGGCATCTACAACATCGGCGGCGCGTCCGACGGCGTGGCGCGCGCGCTGAAGGAAGCCGGGCAGCAACACCGGGTGGTCTTCATCGGCCACGGCCTCACGCCCGACACCCGCGCGCTGCTGATCGACGGCACCATGGACGCCGTCATCACGCAAAGCCCGATGGAGGCGCTGATGAGCTGCGTGCGCATCTTCTGCAACCTGCGCGACAAGCGCAGTCCGATGAACGGGGTGGAGCTGGCGCGCAGCCAGGTGATCTTCCGGGAAAACCTGCCCTAGACGGAAAAGTCGGGAGTAACCCTGACTGCGGGGGCGTTATGCAAACTATGCATAAGCCCGCCGGGCGCGGTCCCTATACTGCCTCGCATTCACTCTGACGGCGCGGCGGTTGCAATGGATCTACGTTGGTTCCAGGATTTCCTGACCTTGGCGGAATGCGGACAGTTCACCACGGCGGCTGAGCTGCGGCATGTATCGCAGTCGGCGTTCAGCCGCCGCATCCAGTCCCTGGAAACCTGGGCAGGCGCCGCGCTGATCGACCGCGGCTGCTTTCCCTTGCGTCTGACGGCGGCGGGCGAACAGTTCCGTTCCAACGCCGCCGAAATCGTGCGCAAGGTGGTGGATGCGCGCGGCGAGGCCGGCGTCACCGGCCATGACGGCGCGGTCCTCAGGGTGGCCATGCCCCATTGCCTGGCAACCTCGCACTTCCCGGGCTGGTGCGTGCGCTGGAAGGAAGAGAGCGGGGTCGAGTCGCTGCGCCTGCATGTGGGCAATGTGCATGATTCGGTCGAGTGGCTGGCGGCCGGCGTGGTGGACCTGCTGGTGTGCTTTCGCCACGCCGCGGAAGACATACAGCTGGATCCGCAAGCCTATATGCGGACCGGCATGGAGCCCGACTTCCTGCGACTGTTCCGCCCCGCCTCGATGCCGGTGGACGAGACCGCGCTGTACGACGCCGATTCTGCCGCGCGTTACCCCTATGTGTCGCACGCCCAGGGCGCCTATTTCCGGCGGCTGGTCGACCTGTCTTGCGGCGACCTCTTGCAACGCCCCGTCCTGCAGCGCGTCTGCGAAACCGATTTCGTGGACGGCGCCCGCACGCTGGTCAGCGCCGGCGTGGGTTTGGCGTGGCTGCCCGAGTCCAGCGCCCGGGTGTCGGTGGACGCGGGAGAGATCGTGGCGATCAAGGACCGGCGCTGCGCCGTCCCGATGCAGATCTGCATGTATGCGCGCCGCCAGGGACCAGCCCAAGAGCCGGTGGAGCGCGTGTTCAACCTCTATACCCAACGTTGACTGGCCGCGCCCGAAGCTCCCGCCACGGCCGGGAGACGGGCGCGCTCGGCGGCGAGTCCTGCGCAGCACCCCACAAGTACATGAATCCCAAGGAGAAAAGCATGGCACTTTCCATCAAGGCATTGATCGCGGCATTGACGGTTGCAATGGCAGGCCCCGTCGCGGCCCAGCAGCTGGACGGCACGCTGAAGAAGGTCGCGGACACCGGCGCGATCACCATCGGCCATCGCGAGACCTCGATTCCGTTTTCCTATTACGACGGCAACCAGAAGCCTGTCGGCTACTCGATCGACATCTGCAATCGCATCGTCAGCGCGGTGCAGGCCCGTCTGAAGCGCAGCGACATCCAGGTGAAGTATCTGCCCGTCACCTCCGCCACGCGCATTCCGCTGATGGGCAACGGCACCATAGACCTGGAATGCGCCTCGACTTCCAACACCCTGGACCGCCAGCAGCAGGTGGCGTTCTCGGTCACGACCTTCGTCACCGGCAACCGGTTCCTCAGCCAGAAGTCCTCCAAGTTGCGCAGCGTCGACGATCTGAAGGGCAAGGTCGTGGCCTCTACCTCCGGGACCGCGAACATCCGCCAGATCAACGAGCTGAACGAAAAGCGCGGGCTGGGCATGAGGATCGTGCCCGTGAAGGAACACGCGGAAGGCTTTCTGATGGTCGAGACCGGCCGCGCCGCCGCTTTCGTCATGGACGACATCCTGCTCTACGGCCTGATCGCCAACGCCAAGCAGCCGGACCGCTACGAGGTGTCCGACGAGTCTCTGTCGATCGAACCCTACGCCATCATGCTGCGCCGCGACGATCCGCAGTTCAAGGCGCTGGTGGACGACACCATCAAGACGCTCTATGCCAGCGGCGAGTTCCAGGCGCTGTATGACCGCTGGTACCGCAGCCCGCTGCCGCCCAAGGGCATCAACCTGAACGTGGCGATGAGCGAGGCGCTCAAGCGCGTGGTCGCCACGCCCACCGATTCGGGCGATCCCGCCGCCTACCGCTAGGCCCGGAACCTGCCGCAATACGCCGATGCGCGGCCCCGCCCCGGGGGCCGGGACCGCGCGCGGCCTGATCATCGAGAAAAGCATGGCATATCAATGGAATTGGGGCGTGCTGCTGGCCCCGTCGCCCGATGGCGGGCAAACCTATCTGCAAACCCTGCTGGACGGGTTGAGCGTGACGGTCAAGACCGCGGCGCTGGCGTGGCTGATCGCGCTGGCGCTGGGCCTGGCGGTTGGCGTCGCGCGCACGCTGCCCTACCGCGGGGTGCGCGCGGCGGGGGCCGTCTATGTGGAAGTGTTCCGGAACATCCCGCTGATCGTGCAGATGTTCCTGTGGTACTTCGTCTTGCCGGAGCTGCTGCCTGCCGCGGCCGGAGACTGGATCAAGCAGTTGCCCGACGCGTCCTTCTACACGGCGGCGCTGGCCATCGGCATGTACATGTCGGCGCGCATCGGCGAACAGCTGCGCGCCGGGATCGAGGCCCTGCCCAAAGGGCAGCGCAACGCGGGCCTGGCGCTGGGACTGACCTTGCCCCAGCTGTACTGGCACGTGCTGTTGCCGAATGCGCTGCGCACGGTCCTGCCCACCATGACTTCGGATTGCCTGAACACCATCAAGAACACTTCGGTGGCGCTGACCATCGGGCTGGCGGAACTGACCGCCCAGGCCCATGCGATGCAGGAGTTTTCGTTCCAGGTATTCGAGGCGTTCCTGACCGCGACCATGGCCTATCTGGCGCTCAACCTGATTGTGATCGTGGTGATGCGGGCGCTCGAATACAAGTTGCGCATTCCGGGGCGCGCAGTCGGCGGGCGTGCGGCGAAAGGGGGCAGGGCATGACGGATTTCGACCTGCAAGCCATCGTCGACGCGCTGCCGTACCTGATCCTGTCGGGCCTGCGCTTTACCCTGCTGCTGACCTTCACGTCGACCGTGGGTGGCCTGCTGCTGGGCACCTTGCTGGCGATTGCGCGGCTGTACGGCGGTCGTCTGCTGGCCTGGCCCGCCACGGTGTATGTGAACCTGTTCCGCTCGCTGCCGCTGGTGCTGGTGATCTTCCTGATCTATTTCATCCTGCCTTACGCATTGCAGGCGGTTACGGGGGCTGAGCGGCCCATCGTGCTGGGCGCCATGGGGTCGGCCTTCATTACCTTCATCCTGTTCGAGGCCGCGTATTTCTCCGAGATCATCCGGGCAGGCGTGGGCAGCGTGGGGCACGGCCAGTATGCGGCGGGCAGCGCCCTGGGCCTCACCCACGGACAGGTGCTGCGCAAGGTGATCCTGCCGCAGGCGTTCCGCAACATGCTGCCGGTGCTGCTGACGCAGGTGATCGTCATCTTCCAGGAAACGGCGCTGGTCTATGTCCTGTCGCTCACGGATTTCCTTGGAGCCGCGACCAAGATCGCGCAGCGCGACAACCGCCTGGTGGAGATGTACATGCTGGTGGCGCTGGTGTTTTTCGTGATCTCGTTCACCGCTTCGCGCGGCGTGCGGGCGCTGCGCGCCCGGATCGGGGCCTGAAGCTGTTTCCATGAGGAGTCTACATACATGATCGAGATCGAACAGGTCGGCAAGCGCTACGGCGATCTGCCGGTGCTCAAGCAATGTTCGCTGCGCGTGCGGCGCGGCGAGGTCGTGGTGGTCTGCGGGCCGTCCGGGTCGGGCAAGTCCACGCTGATCAAATGCGTGAACCGGCTGGAACCCTTCGATGCGGGCCGCATCGTGGTCGACGGCACCGACGTCGGCGCGCCCGGCACGGACCTGCCCAAGCTGCGCGCCCGCGTCGGC
Organism: Achromobacter sp. K91; assembly: GCF_003576205.1. Taxonomy (NCBI): domain Bacteria; kingdom Pseudomonadati; phylum Pseudomonadota; class Betaproteobacteria; order Burkholderiales; family Alcaligenaceae; genus Achromobacter; species Achromobacter sp. K91. Next base: position 66,786 of record NZ_QWFB01000048.1, read on the forward strand.
ATGGTGTTCCAGCATTTCGAGCTGTTCCCGCATCTGACGGTGCTGGAGAACGTCTGCCTGGGGCAGGTCAGCGTGCTGGGCCGCAGCCGCGCGCAGGCTTTGGAGAAGGCGGCCGCGCTATTGGAGCGCGTCGGCGTGGCGGCGCATGGCGGCAAGCATCCGGGACAGCTTTCGGGCGGCCAGCAGCAGCGGGTCGCGATTGCGCGGGCGCTGGCCATGGACCCGGTGGTGATGCTGTTCGACGAGCCGACTTCGGCGCTGGATCCGGAAATGATCGGCGAAGTGCTGGATGTGATGACGGGGCTGGCGCGCGACGGCATGACCATGATGGTCGTCACGCACGAAATGGGATTCGCGCGCCGCGTCGCCGACCGCGTCGTGTTCATGGAGTCCGGAGAGATCGTCGACGACGCCAGCGCCGAGGCGTTCTTCGGCAACGCCGCGTCGGCGCGCTCGCGCGCCTTCCTGTCCCGCATCATCAGCCACTGATTTCCCTTACCCACAAGAACTTCCATGTCCTCCATTTTCCATATCAACGGCAGTCTTGTTCCTGCCGAGCAGGCCGTCATCCCGGCGCTGGACCGGGGCTTTCTTTTTGGCGACGGCGTCTATGAGGTAATCGCGGTGATCGACGGCCTGCTGCTGGAGTTCGAGCGGCACGCCGCCCGCCTGGCGCGCAGCCTGGCCGAAGTCGGCATCCGCAATCCACTGCCGCGCGACACGCTGCTGGCGCGTTGCCGCGAACTGGTGGTGCGCAACGGCTTGCGCGAAGGGTCCGTCTATGTGCAGGTGACGCGCGGCGCGGACAGCAAGCGCGACTTCGCTTTTCCCGCCGACGTCGAGCCCACCGTGATGATGTACGTCAGCGAGAAGTCCTTGCGCGTGAATCCGCTGGCGGAATCTGGCGTGCGGGTGGCAAGCGTGCCGGACATGCGCTGGCAGCGGCGCGACATCAAGAGCGTGTCGCTGATCGCTCAGGTGCTGGCCAAGCAGGCCGCGCAGGGCGCGGGCACGTTCGAGGCGTTGATGGTCGATGCCGACGGCGTGGTGACGGAAGGCTCGTCGTCGAGCGCGCTGCTGGTGGATGCGCAAGGACGGATCGTGGTGCGGCCCTTGTCGCGCGAGATACTGCCGGGCTGCACGCGCGCCGCGGTGCTGGCGTTGGCCGCCAAGCGCGGGGTGGCGGTGGAAGAACGCAAGTTCACGCTGGACGAATGCCGGCGGGCGACGGAGCTGGTGTTGACGTCGGCATTGCACTTCGTGCTGCCGGTCATCGAGCTGGACGGCCAGCCCATCGGCACGGGCCGGCCCGGACCCGTGTGCCGCGAGCTGCGGCAGCTGTATATGGAGTACGCGCTGGCCTCGGCGCTATAGCGGCGCGCGAGCCATGGCGGGCGTATGATTCCGCATAAGGGCTCGCACCCCGTCCGGCAATGGCCGGCACGCCATTGCCTACCTCATCGTATGGTTGCTCTACATCGGCCGCCCGGGCCATTCCGCGGGCGGCCGTGAAGGCGTTGCGCCATGGATCGCTTCCCGTCCGCTGTCCGCGTGGATGGCCCGGACCGGCCCAAGCCAGGCATCAAGGTCCGGTCACCGGCGCGTCACCACGATCTCCAGGTATTCGCTGGGTACGACCATCGTGCCATCGCCAGAGCGGTTATACCGGTCTATTTGCACCATGAGGTCGCTGGTCAGCGTGGCTTGCGCCGCCGGGTCCAATGCGCCGAACGCCTTGAGCAGGGGGCCGTAGTAGGTCTTGAAGACCTGCAGCCAGTGTTCCGGGGAGCGGTAGCGGAACACGAAGTGGCGGGGCTCGGCCTGGATCGACGAGGCATGCGGACCGAACATTTCGTCGATGCGCGCCCGGGTGCCCCACAGCGCCGGCGACTTGACCCCGGCGGGCGGCGGCAGATGCTTGCCGATGGTCTTGAAGACCTGGCCGATGAAACCGTCAGGCGTCCAGTTGGCCAGGCCGATCTTGCCGCCAGCGCGGCAGACGCGGACCATTTCGGCGGCCGCCTGGTCCTGGTCGGGGGTGAACATCACCCCGAAGGTCGAGACGACCGCGTCGAATCCGCCATCCGGGAACGGCAGGGCCTCGGCGTCGGCTTCCTGGAATTCGATCTTCAAGTGCTCGGCGGCGGCGCGTTCGCGGCCGCGTCCCAGCAGCGCGGGCACATAGTCGGTCGAAACGACATCGCACCAGCGGCGGGCGGCGGCCAGCGAGGCATTGCCGTTGCCGGCGGCGACATCAAGCACCTTCTGTCCGGCGCGGACGTCCAGCGATTCGCACAGCTGTTCTCCTACGATCTGCAGCGTGGTGCCGACTACGGCATAGTCCCCGGAAGCCCAGGTGCCCTGCTGGCGTGTCTTCAAGGCGGCCAGGTCGGGCTGCGCGGAATCGCGCACGGGGCTGGTGGCGAGGGAGGAAATGGACATGGTCTGTCTCCGTTAAGGCTCTGTGTATGCGGCAGTGCACGATGCGGGCCTGCCGGGGAACCGCAACCGGCGCCGCGCGGGTTTGCGTGTGCCGTGCTTCCCGGAATCCAAGTTAAGAGCGGGCCATGGAGGCGAGCGTGGTAGCCGGCGTGGAATCGGCCGAGGGTTCGGCCGGCCCCGCGCAGCCGTCCGGTTCCGTCCCCGGCGGCGAGGTCCGGTTGCGCCTGCTCGGACCCATGGCGATCAGCCGGGCGGGCACGGCCCTGGCGCTGCCGCCGTCGCGCAAGCTGCGCGCGCTCATTGCCTATCTGGCGTTGGCCCCGCATCCCGTGCAACGCGCGCATCTGTGCGAACTGCTGTGGGACGTTCCGAACGATCCGCGCGGCGAGCTGCGCTGGTGTCTCAGCAAGGCCAGGACTCTGCTGGACGAGCCCGGCCGGCGCAGGGTGGAGACCGTGCAGGACACGGTGAGGCTGGGCCTCGTCGACTGCCACGTCGACGCCATCGAAATCGGCAGCGCGATGCAGCAGGGCATCGCCCAGCTGGACTGCGGGCGGCTGCAAGCGCTGGCCGCGCTGTTTTCGGGCGATTTCCTCGAGGGGCTGGAGATCGACCGCAACCCCTTTTTCAACAACTGGCTGACCGCGCAGCGCCGGCGTTTGAGGGCGTGCCATGCCGCGGTCCTGGAACATCTGGCGGCCAGCCTTCCGGCAGGGTCGGGCGATACCTTCGCCTGCCTGGATAAGTGGCTGCAGCTCGCGCCCTTCGACCGGCGTGCGCATGAGCTGCTGCTGGGCTTGCTGGCGCAGCGCGGTCAATGGCGCGAAGGCGAGGAGCATCTGGCCGCGGCGGTCCGCGCCTTCGAGGCGGACGGGCTGGACTGGCGGCCCTTGCGCGATACGTGGCGGAATCTGAGGGGGCGGGCAAGCGAGACGCCGCGGCTCGAGGCGGCGCCAGGAGCGGCGTCAGAGGCGGCGTCCGCGGAGCGCGCGGGCCGCGCGTCGATCGCGGTGATGCCCTTCGTGGACCGCTCGGCGCAGGCCGGCGTGCGCGGCGGGCTGGCCGATGGCCTGGCCTATGACATCATCACCCGGCTGGCCAAGCTGCGCAGCCTGTTCGTCATAGCGCAAGGCACGGTGTTCGCGCTGGACCAGCGCAACGTGGGACCCGACGAGGCCGGCCGTACGCTCAATGTGGACTATGTCGTGAGCGGGTGGCTGCAGCGTCGGCAAGACCGCATCGCCGTAGCCGTTGAACTCATAGAAGCCCGGACCGCGCGCATCGTGTGGGCGGACGTCTACGACCGGCAGCTGGACGATGCCCTGTTGGCCCTGGACGAAATCGGCAACCGGATCGTGGCCGCCATCGACATCGAAATCGAGGCCGCCGAGCGCAACCGGGCCATTCTGAAGCCGCCGAACTCCCTGGACGCCTGGCAGGCCCATCATCGCGGCCTGTGGCATATGTATCGCTTCAACCGCGCCGACAACGAGCAGGCGCGGCACTTTTTCGAGATGGCCTTGAGGCTCGATCCGACGTTCTCGCGGGCCTACGCGGGCTTGTCATTCACCCATTGGCAGGACGCGTTCCAGCGTTGGGGCGAGCAGGCGCCGGCCATCGACATGGCGTTCGAAGCCGCCGGCCAGGGCCTGATCGCCGATGACCGCGACCCGGCGGCGCATTGGGCCATGGGCCGGGCGCTATGGCTGCGCGGCAGCCAGGATCAATCGCTGGCCGAGTTGACGCGCGCCGTGGATTTGAGCCCGAATTTCGCCTTGGCGCACTACACCCTGGGCTTCGTCCATTGCCAGTCGGGCGACGCCGAGGCCGCGATAGGCTCGTCCGACCATTCGCGCGACCTGAGCCCGTACGACCCGCTGCTGTTCGGCATGCTGGCCGTGCGCGCATTGGCGTTGGTACGCCTGGGCCGGTTCGAGGAAGCCGCCGGCTGGGCGCTGAAGGCGGCGGCCCGCCCCAACGCCCATGTGCACATCCTGGCGATCGCGGCCTGCTGCCTGGCGATAGCCGGCAAGGACGATGAGACCGCCGGCCTGCTGGCCGCGATCCGCAAGACGCATCCCTCATACTGCGTGGACGACTTCCTGGCGGCCTTCCGCCTGGCCGGAGATGCCGAGGCGCTGTTCAGGACGGGCGCCCGGCGCATCGGGCTGGGCTGAGCCGGCGGCGTTGCGTTTCAGGCGATCTCCACCGCATCGCCGTTCAAGCGCGCCCGCCAGGTCCGCAGCCGTTGCTCCGGGTACTGCACGCACGCGCCGTCGGCGAGCCGGAAGTGTTGCTTGTAGAGCGGCGAGGCCACGACGAGTTCGCCGCCTACGTGGCCGACGATGCCGCGGCCGATGACGTTGGCGCCGGACTTGGGGTCGCGGTTATCGATCGCATAAACGCCGTCGCCCGCGGCTTGCGGCACGTAGAACAAGGCAATCTGCGCGCCATCCACCAGCGCCACCACGCCGGAATTTGGCACCAGATCCTGGCGCCGGCAAACCGGTCGCCAGTCTTGGGATTCGTGGATCAGGGCGTCCATCAGGCAATCTCCTCGGTAATGGCGATGACGCGCGCGGGAGCGGGTCGGGGCTGGCCGCGTTCCTGCACGAACCGGATGCCGGGGTCGGCGCTGGCGTCGTTGACGAAGGTGCGGAAGCGCTTGAGCTTTTCCGGATCGTTCAGCGCGTTGGCCCATTCGCATTCGTAGCGGTCGACCACCAGCTGCATCTGCGCTTCCAGCTCCGCGCACAGGCCCAGGCTGTCCTCCAGCACCACCTGCTTCAGGTAGTCCAGGCCGCCCTCCAGCGATTCGCGCCAGACCGAGGTGCGCTGCAGCTTGTCGGCGGTGCGGATGTAGAACATCAAGAGGCGGTCTATGGTGCGGATGAGGGCGGCGTCGTCCAGGTCGGTGGCGAACAGCTCCGCGTGCCGCGGGCGCATGCCGCCGTTGCCGCAGACGTAGAGGTTCCAGCCGTTTTCGGTGGCGATGACGCCGATGTCCTTGCTTTGCGCCTCGGCGCATTCGCGGGTGCAGCCGGATACTGCGAACTTCAGCTTGTGCGGCGAGCGCAGGCCCTTGTAGCGGTGTTCGATGTCCAGCGCCATCTTGACGCTGTCCTGCACGCCATAGCGGCACCAGGTGCTGCCCACGCAGGACTTCACCGTGCGGGTGGACTTGCCGTAGGCATGGCCGGTTTCAAACCCGGCGGCGATCAGTTCCGCCCATATGTCCGGCAGCTCGTGCAGTTGCGCGCCGAACAGGTCGATGCGTTGGCCGCCGGTGATCTTGGTGTACAGCTGGTACTTCTTGGCGACCGCGCCGATGGCGATCAGGCCGTCGGGCGTGATCTCGCCCGCGGGTATGCGCGGCACCACCGAATAGGTGCCGTTCTTCTGCATGTTGGCCATGAAGGTGTCGTTGGTGTCCTGCAGCGGCACCAGATGGGGATCCTGGATCGGGCGGTTCCAGCACGAGGCCAGGATGGAGCCCACCGCGGGTTTGCAGATGTCGCAACCCTGCTGGCCGCGCCCGTGGCTGGCCAGGAGCTCGTCGAAGGATTCGATGCCGTTGACGCGCACGATGGCGTACAGCTCCTGGCGCGTGTGGGGAAAGTGTTCGCACAGGCTCTTGTCCACGGCCACGCCGCGGCTGGCCAGTTCGTGTTCGACCACCTGCTTGAGCAGGCTGGCGCAGCCGCCGCAGCCGGAAGCCGCCTTGGTGCAGCCCTTGACCGCGGCCAGGTCGGCACAGCCGCCGTCGATCGCGGCGCAGACCGCGCCCTTGCTCACGTTATGGCAGGAACAGATGGTGGCGGCGGCGGGCAGCGCATCCACGCCCAGGAGCGGCGCACCCTGGCCCTGCGGCAGGATCAGGCTGGCCGGGTCCGCGGGCGGCGCGATGCCGTTCTGCACGTATTGCAGCAGCGTGTCGTAGTAGCTGTTGTCGCCCACCAGCACCGCGCCCAGCACGCGCTTGCCGTCGGCGGACACCACCAGGCGGCGGTAGCCGGCGCCGGCTTCGTCGATGTAGCGGTAGCTGCGCGCGCCGGGCGTGGCGCCGTGGGCGTCGCCGATCGAGCCCACGTCCACGCCCAGCAGCTTGAGCTTGGTGGACATGTCGGCGCCGCTGAATGTCTGCAGGCCGTTGCCGCACAGCGCCGCCGCCACCGTGCGCGCCATCTGGTAGCCGGGCGCCACCAGCCCGAACACGCTGCCGTTCCAGGCCGCGCATTCGCCGATGGCGTAGATGTGCTCATCGCTGCTGCGGCACTGATCGTCGATGGCTACGCCGCCGCGCTCGGCCAGCGTCAGCCCGGCCTTGCGCGCCAGCGTCACCTGCGGCCGGATGCCGGCCGAAAACACGATCAGGTCGGTTTCCAGCGGCGCGCCTTCGGCAAAGCGCATGCGGTAGCGGTACTGCGTGCCGGGCTTGATGTCCTGGGTGGCGCGCGACAGGTGCACGCCCACGCCCATCGCCTCGATGCGCGCCTTGAGCGCCGCGCCGCCTTGCTCGTCCAGTTGCACCGGCATCAGGCGCGGCGCGAATTCGACCACGTGCGCCTCCAGCTTCAGCGACTTCAGCGCATGGGCGGCTTCCAGCCCCAGCAGGCCGCCGCCCACCACCACGCCGCGGCGCGCGCCGTGCGCAGCCGCGCGGATCAGGTCCAGGTCGTCGAGCGTGCGGTACACCAGGCGCGATGCGCCTTCCGCGCCCGTGATCGGCGGCACGAAGGGGTAGGAGCCCGTCGCAAGTATCAGTTTGTCGTAGGCGCCGCGGCCGCGCGCGGTCACGATCTCGCGCCGGCGGCGGTCGATCTCCAGCACCGGCGTGCCCAGGTGCAGGGTCACGCCTTCCTGTTCATACAGCGCCGCGTCGCCCAGCGCCATCGATTCGGCGTCGCGTCCGTTCAGGTATTCGGACAGGTGCACGCGGTCGTAGGCGCGGCGGCTTTCCTCGCCGTAGACGTGGATGCGGTAGCGCGCAAGCGCGCCGCCGGCGATGAGTTGTTCGACGCAATGGTGGCCCACCATGCCGTTGCCGATGACGACGAGGGTCTGCAGAGAATCGGATGAGGCCGCTACTTTCATGGGATGTCCCCGTGGGCTTGGGTATTCGGGTTTCAGAAAACGCAAAGGCGCCCTGGACCTTGCGGTCGGGGCGCCATTGCCGTTACTGCTCTAGTTGTCTCGCCGGCCTTGCGGCCCGCGCATGAATCATCAAGCAAAGTCCATGCCAGGGATGCCGGCGGTCAGCGGCGCGAGTGGGCGCGCCGGGCGCTTCATAGGGAAAGCGGCCTCAGGATCGCTTTTGCGGCCGCGTCGCGCGTCGCACCGCCCCGGCCGGCGTGCATCAAGGCGGTGCATATTCCTGTGCGGCGCCGCACCCATTTGGCGCAGCGCAGCGGTCTAGGCAAACGCCGCCTGGACGGCGGCGAAGGCAGCGGCGACCAGGGGATCGCTGCGGCGGGAGGCCTGGGTGATGAAGGCGAGTTCAGCCTGGATCGCCAGGCCCTTGACCAGCACCAGCCCGCTGGCCTGGGATTCGCGCAGCGCGACGGAGTCGCGCGCCAGCGACAGGCCCACGCCCGAGCGCACCAGGTCCAGCATCGACGCTTCCTGGTCCACTTCAGCCACGGCGTTGGGCGCGACGCCCAGCGCGTCGAACTTGTCCGACAGCAGCCGGTGGTGCACCGAATCCGGCGGCGTCCAGATCCAGGGCAGGGCGGCGATCGCGGCCCAGTCGCGGCCGGCCACCTGCGCGCCCCAGCCCTTGGGAGCCACGACGAAATAGGCGAAGGAGGCGAGCGGCATTGCTTCAAGCCCGGCGGGCGCCGCGTCACGTCCTTGCGGGCCGAGGGAAAAACCCACGTCCAGTTCGCCCGCGCGTACCTGTTTCGCCACCGATCCGGACATGCCGTGGCGCAGGGTGGGGCGGATCTTGGGATAGTGCTCCACCAGGTATTGCAGCGTGGCGCCCAGGCGCAGGAATTCCGGATCGAGGATGGTGCCAATGCGCAGATCGCCCTGGACGGTGTCGCGCAGGGCGCCCAGGGCGCGCTGGAAGTCGTCCAGCGCGTCCAGGATGCGCTGCGCGGAAGGCAGCAGCGCGCGGCCGTCGGCGTTGGGCGCCAAGCCTTGGGCGGTGCGCGAGAACAAGGTCAGGTCCAGCGATTCCTGGAAGTTCTTCAACTGCAGGCTGAGCGCGGGCTGGGTCAGGTGCAGATGCTCGGCCGCGCGCGTCAGGTTGCCCTCGCGGGCCACGGCGGCAAAAGTGCGGATGTGCTTCAGGTCCATGGGGCGATTCCCGGAGTAGGCGGCGAGCAAAAGGGGCTGAGTATTATTTAAGTTGCTTATAAACCGTTTTTCAACAATTCATTGGACAGTTCCACCCGGCTGCGCGAGAGTCACGGTAGATGCCCGGCGCGCGCAAGGTCGCCAGAGCCGGGTCGGCTCACCCAGTCCGCAGGCGTACCGCCCCGGCAAGAAGATAAGAAGAGCTTATGGAGACATACGACTACATCATCGTTGGCGCGGGCTCGGCCGGCTGCGTGCTGGCCAACCGCCTGAGCCGCGACCCTGCCGTGCAGGTGCTGCTGCTGGAAGCAGGTGGCCGCGACAACTACCACTGGATCCATATCCCCGTGGGCTACCTGCATTGCATCGGCAATCCCAGGACCGACTGGATGTACCGCACCGCGGCGGAAGCCGGTCTGGGCGGCCGTTCCCTGATCTACCCGCGCGGCCGCGTGCTGGGCGGCAGTTCATCGATCAACGGCATGATCTACATGCGCGGCCAGCGCCAGGACTACGAGGACTGGGCCGAACTGTCCGGCGACCCCGCCTGGGGCTGGGACCAGGTGCTGCCGGTGTTCAAGCGCAGCGAGGACTATCACCGCGGCGCGGACGAATTCCATGGCGCAGGCGGCGAATGGCGCGTGGAATCGCAGCGCCTGCGCTGGGACATCCTGGAAGCCTTTGCCGGCGCGGCCGAGCAGGAGGGCATTCCGCGCGTGCAGGACTTCAACCGCGGCGACAATTTCGGCTGCGGCTATTTCGAAGTGAACCAGCGCGGCGGCTGGCGCTGGAATACCGCCAAGGCATTCCTGCGGCCGGTGCAAAAGCGTCCGAACCTGCGCGTAATGACGGGCGCCCATGCCGAGCAACTGGTGTTCGAGGGCAAGCGCTGCGTCGGCGTGCAGCTGCGCCGCAACGGCCAGAGCGCTACCTTGCGCGCGCGCCGCGAGGTGGTGCTGGCGGCTGGCGCGGTCAACACGCCGCACCTGCTGGAACTCTCCGGCGTGGGCGAGCCCGCGCGCCTGCGCGAAAGCGGCATCGCCTTGCAGCACGCCTTGCCGGGCGTGGGCGAGAACCTGCAGGACCATCTGCAACTGCGCGTCATCATCCAGGTGCAGGGCGTGAAGACGCTGAACCGCATCGCCTCCACCTGGTTGGGCAAGGCCGGCATCGGCCTGGAGTACCTGCTCAAGCGCAGCGGCCCGATGAGCATGGCGCCGTCGCAGTTGGGCGCGTTTGCCAAGTCGGATCCGGGCCAGGCGCGCGCCAACGTCGAATTCCACGTGCAGCCGCTGTCGCTGGGCGCGTTTGGCGAACCGCTGCATGGCTTTGACGCCTTCACCGCCAGCGTGTGCAATCTGCGGCCGACCTCGCGCGGCAGCGTGCATGCGCAGGGGCCGCAGGGCGCGCCGGCCATCACGCCCAGGTATCTGAGCACCGAGGAAGACCTGCGCGTGGCGGCGGACTCGATCCGCCTGGTGCGGCGGATCGCGGCGGCGCCGGCCTTGCAGCGCTACCAGCCGCAGGAGTGGCTGCCGGGACCTGCGTTCCAGACGGACGCCGAGCTGCGGGAAGCGGCCGGCAAGATCGGCACCACCATCTTCCATCCGGTAGGGACCTGCGCGATGGGACGCGACGCGGACGGCGGGGCGGTGGTGGACGCGAGGCTGCGCGTCCATGGCCTGGAGGGCCTGCGTGTGGCCGACGCCTCGGTGATGCCTTTGATCACGTCGGGCAACACCAATTCGCCGACCATCATGATCGCGGAGCGGGCCGCCGACATGATCCGCGAGGACGCTGCAGGGCGCTGAATCTACCGTGGGCGCGGCAGAAAAGAAAGCCGCCCTTAAAGGGCGGCTTTCTGGCGATGGCGTCGCCGTGTTCAGCGCAGCGAACGGTACATTTCCTGGCGTTGCGGGTGGGTCAGCATCACTTGCCAGAGCTGGCCCTCGCGCGAGCGGAAAAAGCCCGCGCAGCACATCAGGTAGTACTTCCACATGCGGTAGAAGCGGTTGCCGTAGCGCGATTCCAGTCCGGGCCAGGCGCGTTCGAAGTTGTCCCACCACGCCATCAGGGTACGGTCGTAATCGGCGCCGAAGTTGTGCCAGTCTTCAATGATGAAGCGGCCTTCCACGGCGGCGGCGATCTCGCGCGCGGACGGCAGCTTGCCGTTGGGGAAGACGTAGCGGTCGATCCAGGGATCGGTGCTCTGGCTGGTGGAGGCGATACCGATGGTGTGCAGCAGGAACACGCCGTCCGGCGCCATCAGGCGCTGCACGTTGCTGAAGTAGGTGTCGTAGTTCTTGGGGCCGACATGCTCGAACATGCCCACCGACACCACCTTGTCGAAACTACCCTGCAGGTCGCGGTAATCCTGCAGCAGCAGTTGCACGGGCAGGCCCTGGACCCTTTCCTGCGCCAGGGCCAGTTGCTCCTTGGACACGGTCACGCCGGTGACCTTGACGCCATAGCGTTCGGCGGCAAAGCGCGCCAGTCCGCCCCAGCCGCAGCCGATGTCCAGCAGCGTCTCGCCTTCGCGCAGCTGCAGCTTGCGGCAGATCATCTCCAGCTTGGCCAGTTGCGCTTCTTCCAGCGTCTGGGCGTTTTCCCAGTAGGCGCAGGAGTAGATCATGCGGCTGTCCAGCATGGCCTCGAACACGTCGTTGCCCGCGTCGTAATGCTGTTCGCCGACCTCGAACGCGCGGTTCTTGGACTGCAGGTTGAACAGCTTGTGGCGCAGGTGCTCGGCGATCAGCTTGACGCGCGCCAGGCCCAGCGCCGCCGACCCCATGTCGGCGCGCAGCAGGCGGGTGAACAGTTCGTCGAGCTGGTCGCAGTCCCATTCGCCGTCCATGTAGGATTCGCCCAGGCCCAGCGACCAGCTGGCGAAGACGCGCTCGTACATGTGCTTGTCATGAACCTGTATGTCCCAGGGGCGGTTGCCGTTGATGCGGACATCGGCGCGGGCCAGGACGTCCTGGAGCACTTTGGGAGGTTCGGGGGGAGGGGAACTGGCGGATTGATGGCCGGCGGCCAACGGCGAGGAAGGACTGCTCTGCTGCATACGGACTCCATATCAATTTTGGGATGACTGATCTGGCAATGCTTGAAACTTCCGAGTCTGATCCTAACAGGTCCGCAACTCCAATTTAATGATTGGATCGCCTCGATAGGCAAAGGCACCCCGCGGTGCGTGGAGGTGGGGGCGGCGATCCGGATGCAAGGATCGTAGCGACGACCGGGCCGATAGTCCAGAACCCCACCGCCGGGTGTTGCGGCGGCGCAGCCTGCCGTCCTATAAGATACCGGCCTGGCGCGCCTTCGCCATGGCGCGCAACGACTCGTGGAGTGTATCGATGGTGGACGCCAGCCTGGAACCCCGTTTGGATTTCGTCACATGCGCCAGCCCGGCGGGCCTGCACCGCATGGCCTACTGGGAATGGGGCGACCCGGGCAACGACCAGGTGCTGGTCTGCGTACATGGGCTGACCCGCAGCGGGCGGGACTTCGATACGCTGGCGCGGCGGCTGGCGGGGCGCTATCGCGTGGTCTGCCCGGACGTGGTGGGACGCGGCCGTTCCGACTGGCTGGCCAATCCCGCGTTTTACACGGTGCCGCAGTACGTCTCGGACATGGTGACCCTGCTGGCGCGCCTGAAGCCGGCGCGGCTGGCCTGGGTGGGTACGTCCATGGGGGGGCTCATCGGCCTGGCGTTGTCGGGCGCGGCCGTGTTCGCGCGCGCCATGCTGGCCATGCGCCCGCACGCGGGCATGCTGCCGCCCGAGCAAGGCTTCCACCTGGACAAACTGGTGCTCAACGACGTCGGGCCTCGTCTGGAGACGGGCGCCCTGGCGCGCATCGGCCAGTATGTGGGCGAGCCGGGCGAGTTCGCGAGCTTCGAAGAGGCCGTGGCCACCATGCGCGCCAACTCCGTCACGTTCGGCCCGCATACCGACGCGCAGTGGGCGGACCTGGCGCGCTATCTGTATCCCCAGCAGGGCGACAAATGGGTCAAGCATTACGACCTGGCGCTGTCGCAGGCCCTGGCCGCGCAGACTCCCGAGGAACTGGCGGCCGGCGAACAGATCCTGTGGCGTTCGTATGATTCCCTGCCGTGTCCCGTGCTGATCGTGCGCGGCGCGGAATCCGACTTGCTGACGCGCGCCACCGTCGAGGAAATGCTCAAGCGCAATCCGCGGGCGCAGGCCCATGAAGTGGCCGGCGTGGGCCATGCGCCCACCTTGATCTCGGACGAGCAGGTGGATCCGGTCGCGTCCTTTCTGCTGTCCTGACCGCGCCGTAAACAAGGGACGGCTCGGCGCTATCCACGCTGCCGGGCCTTCTCTACAATAGCTGGATGAACGCGCGCACATTGAATATCGACCTGCACTGCCATTCCACCGTCTCGGACGGCGCCCTCGCGCCGCGCGACGTGGCGCAGCGCGCGCATGCCAACGGCGTGGACGTCTGGGCCCTGACCGACCACGACGAAATCGGCGGCCTGGCCGAAGCGGCCCGCGCGGCGCGCGAGCTGGACATGGACTTCGCCACCGGCGTCGAGATCTCCGTGACCTGGGCGGGCGTCACCGTGCACATCGTGGGCCTGCGCTTCGACCCCGAGAACGCCGCGCTGGCCGAAGGCCTGCGCAAGACCCGCTCCGGCCGCGCCGAACGCGCCAAGCGCATCGGCGAACGCCTGGCGGAAATGGGCATGCCCGGCGCCTACGAAGGCGCGCTGCCGTTCGCAGGCAACCCCGAACTCATCAGCCGCACGCACTTCGCGCGCTATCTGGTCGAAGCCGGCTATTGCCCCGACGTGCAGACCGTGTTCACCAGGCACCTGGGCGACGACCGCCCGGGCCACGTACCCATGCAGTGGGCCACGCTGGCGGAAGCCGTGGGCTGGATCCGCGGCGCGGGCGGCATCGCCGTCATCGCGCATCCCGGCCGCTACAAGTACACGCCGCTACAGTTCGCCGCGCTGTTCGACGAATTCCTGCAGCTGGGCGGCCTCGGCATCGAGGTCAACACCGGCAGCCATACCCCGGAAGAGGCCCGCTATTATGCGGATGTGGCGCGCCGCTATGGATTCCTGGCGTCGCGCGGTTCGGACTTCCATAGTCCGAAGGAAAGCCGGGTGGACCTGGGCCGCTTGCCGGCGCTGCCGCCCGACCTCAAACCGGTCTGGCACGACTGGTTCTGACGCAGGCGGCGGCCATGTCGCCAGCCCTTGCACACAATCGACTGTAATCGCGCCCGACCGGCGCAACCGCCATGAACAAAGCCTTTGTCAAAGAGTCGGACAACGAGGACGACGACGATCTGCCGCAAGCCCAGGCGCTGCCTGCCGGCACCAAGAACTACATGACGCCCGGCGGCTACGAGCGCCTGCGCAGCGAGCTCACGCACCTGATGAACGTGGAGCGCCCCTCTGTCGTGCAGGTGGTGTCGTGGGCCGCGTCCAACGGCGACCGTTCCGAGAACGGCGACTATCTGTACGGCAAGAAGCGCCTGCGCGAGATCGACCGCCGCATGCGCTTCTTGACCAAACGGCTGGATATCGCCGAAGTGGTCGATCCGGCCGCGCAACCCAACCGCGACCAGGTGTTCTTCGGCGCCACGGTGCTGTATTCGGACAAGGCTGGCGAGGAACACAACGTGACCATCGTGGGCGTCGACGAGGCCGAGCCGCTGGCGGGCAAGATCAGCTGGATCTCGCCGGTGGCGCGCGCGCTGATCAAGGCCAAGGAGGGCGACACCGTGGTGCTGCGCACGCCCGGCGGTATCGAAGAGCTGGACATCCTGGAAGTCAGCTATCCCGCATGAAAGAAAACGGGCGCCAGCTTGTGGCTGGCGCCCGTTGGTGGGCGGGATCTGACGTCCCTGCCTCGGTTGGCGGCTTGCGCCGCCGTTCCCCTGGGGCTTGCTGCTTGTTCTGGCGGGCTTACTTCTTGCGGCTGGCGATCGACTTTTCAGCCAGGTTCACCAGGTCTTCGCCGATCTGCTTCTTCCACTTGTCATAGACCGGCTTGGTCACCTTGACGAAGGCCTCGTGGTCCGCCTGCGACAGCGAGGTCACGGTCACGCCGTGGCCGGCGATTTCCTTCAGCAGCGACGGGTCTTCAGGCGTCACGCCCTTGCGCGCGATCACGATCTGCTGCTTGCCGGCGTCCAGCGCGGCCTGGCGCACGATGTCGCGGTCCTTCTCGGACCAGGAATTCCACACCTCGCGGTTGACCACGAAGATCAGCGGGTCGGCCACGTAGTTCCACAGCGTCAGGTACTTCTGGCCGACGGTGTAGAGCTTGGAACCGGTGTAGATCGACAGGGGATTTTCCTGGCCGTCCACTGCGCCGCTGGCCAGCGCCGGCTGGGCATCGGCCCAGCTCATCTGCGTGGGGTTGGCGCCCAGCGCGGTGAAGGTGTCGATGTACAGCGGCGAGCCCACCACGCGCAGCTTCAGGCCCTTCATGTCTTCGGGCTTCTTGATCTCGTGCTTGGAATTGCTGAGCTGGCGATAGCCGTTTTCACCCCAGGCCAGCGGCACCACGCCGGCTTTCTCGATGAGCTTGAACATCTCCTTGCCCACGTCGCCCTGCACCAGCGCATCGATGGCGGCATAGTCGGGCATCAGGAAGGGCAGGGAGAACAGGTTCAACTGCTTGACCTGCGGCGACCAGTTGATGGTGGAGCCCACGGCCATGTCGATCACGCCCTGGCGGATGGCGGTGAACTCGCGCGTCTGGTCGCCCTGGACCAGCGACGTGCCGGGATAGACCTTGATGTTGATGCGGCCCTGGGTGCGCTCGCGCACCAGGTTGGACCAGATTTCGGCGCCCTGGCCCCAGGGGAAGGTGGTGCCGACCACGATGGAGAGCTTGTACTCGGACTTGTAGTTCTGCGCGTGCGCGGGCGCCATGCCGACGACGGCAGCCGCGCACAGGGCTGCTCCGATCAGGTTGCGGAATTTCATGTTGCGTCTCCTCTCTTTGCGTGTCTGTTGTTGTAATGAATACCGGTACCGCCGGCCTTGGGGGCGCCCCTTGAGGTCGCCCCGTTCAGCCCTTTCAATAACCCAGCTTCTTGGGCAGCCACAGCGCCAGCTGCGGGAACACCAGCACCGCGACCAGCACCAGGAACATCGCGCCCAGCAGCCACACCACCCAGCGCACCGTGGACTCCATCGGCACGCGCGCGATGCGGCACGACACCATCAGGTTCACGGCCAGCGGCGGGGTGAACTGGCCCAGGGCGACCTTCAAGGTCAGGATCACGCCGAACCACACCGGATCCCAGCCATAGGCGTTGGCGATGGGCATGAGCAGCGGCACGAAGATCAGGAAGATGGAAATGCCGTCCAGGAACATGCCCACCGTCATCAGCAGCAGGATCAGCAGCGCCAGCACGCCCCATTCGCCCAGGCCGGAGTTGACGATGGCGTGGGTGATGGGATCGATCACGCTCAGCGTGGACAGGGCCCAGGCGAAGATGCCGGCCAGCGTCACCACCAGCATGATGACGGCGGAAAGCTCGGCGGCTTCGCGCAGGATGGTGTACAGGTCGCGCAGCTTGATGGTGCGGTGGATGAACATGCCCACGAACAGGCCATAGAACACCGCGACCACGGCCGCTTCGGTGGGCGTGAACCAGCCCATGCGCATGCCGCCCAGGATCAGGACGGGTGCGGCCAGGCCCCATGAGGCTTCGCGCAGGCTGGCCCAGAAGGGCGGGCGGGGCAGGTGGGCTTCGAGCGCGCCCATCTTGTGCTTGCGCGCCAGCCACACCGCCGGAACGATAAGGGCGATGCCGGCCAGGATGCCGGGGATCATGCCGGCGGCGAACAGCGCCGGCACCGAGGCGCCGGGCACCAGCACCGAGTAGATGATGAAGGCCACCGAGGGCGGGATCAGGATGTCCGTGGCGGCGCCGGCCGCGACCACGGCGGCCGAGAACGAGCCCGGATAGCCGGCGCGCGACATGGCGGTGATCATCACCGCGCCCACCGCTGCGGCACAGGCCGGGCCGGAGCCGGAGATGCCGCCCAGGAACATGGCCACCGCGATCGACACCAGCGGCAGCATGCCCGGGCCGCGGCCGACGATCGCAATGGCGAAATCCACCAGCCGCTTGGCCACGCCGGAGCGGTCGAAGATCGAGCCCACCAGCACGAACATGGGGATGGCCAGCAGCGGATACTTGGCCAGGCCGGCGTAGAAGTTCTGCGGCACGGTCAGCAGGCCATACCAGGGCGTGTCGAGGTTGGACAGCACGATGGCCACGGTCCCGCCCAGGCCCAGGGCCACGCCGACCGGCACGCCGATCAGCATCAGGACGATGAAGACGATGAAGAGGATGGCGGCGATCATTGCTGATCCTGCCCGGCGGCGCGTCCGCTCTTGGCGATGCGGCGCAGCGTGCCGATGGTGCGCAGCGAGATCGCCGCGGCCATCACGGGCAGCCAGATCGAATACCACCAGGTCGGCACGCCGATGGCGGGCGAGGTTTCTTCGTAGATATATTCGTCGGCAACCAGCTTCACCGACAGCACGGTCAGCAGCAGGAAGAAGGCCAGCACGCAGCCGTTGGAGATCAGCGCCATGATGCGCTGGCGGCGCGGGGAGCCGGAGTCCGCCAGGATCTCGATACGTATGTGGTGGTTGCGCACGAAGGCGACGCTGCCGCCCGCCATGGTCAGCACGATCAGCAGGAACACCGAGATTTCTTCCGTCCAGGCGAAGGACTGGTCGGTGAAATAGCGCACCAGCACGTTCAGGAAGGTGATGATGGCCAGGGTCGCCAGCAGGATCACGGCCAGCCAGTCCTCGATGGCCAGCGGTACTTTGACTGCGGGATCTGCTTCTGCGGGAATGATCGGTTCGACAGGCTCGGCGGGGGCTTCGGGGCGGGACATGTGAGGCAGCGGCCGGCGCGCGGGTAGGCGCCATGCGTTAATGGGGGTCGCTGCATCCTACCGTCGCGCCGTGGGGCCGGAAGTTCGTGTTTTCCCGCGGTGCGGGATGAGCGCAACATGTTGCAACGCAATATAAAACCGCAGGCAGGGCGCCGGGCGGTATTGGGAAAGATTCGCAGCGGCGCGGAGTTGGCGCGGATGCTGCTTTGCACCATCCCGGTGCGCGGCCTTCGGAATTCTTTTGTAACAATGGCCGAAACAGGGGCGTTCGGGATCGATTGAACAACGGCTCCGGGAAAACCCCCTAAACAGGTAAAATCTCTTTTTGCTCTCCTCTCTTTATACGGCGCCCGCATCGTGTCCCTAGTTCAGCATCTGCCTGGTTCCTCCGTCCTGTCCTCCTTCCGTCGCGATCGCCTCCTGGCGCAATTGAAGGAAGCCGGCTTGCCGGTGGCCGACATATCCGCCCGCTACGAGCACTTCGTCAGCACCGACGCGGCCCTGACGGCCGAACAGCAGCAACATCTGACCCAATTGCTGGACTACGGCACTCCCGCCACCGGCGACGCGCCGGCCAAGAGCCTGTCCCTGCTGGTGATTCCGCGCCTGGGCACGATTTCGCCCTGGGCCAGCAAGGCCACCGACATCGCCCACAACTGTGGCCTGGCGTCTGTGCACCGCATCGAACGCGGCGTGCGCTACGTGATCACTCCCGAGCGCGGCCTGCTGGGTACCAAGTCCTTCGACGACGCCATGCTGGCGCGCGCGGCCGACTGCCTGCACGACCGCATGACGGAAACCGTGGTGGACGCCAGCTTCGACGGCCAGGCGCTGTTCCAGCCGCTGGCCGGCAAGCCCATGCGCACGGTTGACGTGCAGGCGCAGGGCGCTCAAGCCCTGGCCGAAGCGAACGTCTCGCTGGGCCTGGCGCTGTCGGACGACGAAATCGAATACCTGGCCAAGTCCTTCACCGACCTGGGCCGCGATCCGACCGACGTGGAACTGATGATGTTCGCGCAGGCCAACAGCGAACACTGCCGCCACAAGATCTTCAACGCCCAGTGGGTGATCGACGGCCAGGAACAGCCCAACACGCTGTTCGGCATGATCCGCGCCACCCACAAGGCGCAGCCCGAAGGCACCGTGGTCGCCTATTCGGACAACGCCGCCATCATGGAAGGCGGCCCCGCCCAGCGCTTCCAGGCAGGCGTGCCGGGCGTGACCGGCGAGGGCGTCGAAGGCGCCAGGTACATCCGCCGCGACACCACCGTGCACACGCTGATGAAGGTGGAAACCCACAACCACCCGACCGCGATCGCGCCGTTCCCCGGCGCCTCGACGGGCGCGGGCGGCGAGATCCGCGACGAAGGCGCGACCGGCCGCGGCTCCAAGCCCAAGGCCGGCCTGACCGGCTTCACCGTGTCGCACCTGCGCTTTGACGACGCGCTGCAACCCTGGGAAGCCGACCATCATGGCCTGCCCGAGCGCATCGCCTCGCCGCTGTCCATCATGATCGACGGCCCTATCGGCGGTGCGGCGTTCAACAACGAATTCGGCCGTCCCAACCTGCTGGGCTATTTCCGTTCGTTCGAGCAGACCGCCGGCGGCACGCGCTGGGGCTACCACAAGCCCATCATGATCGCGGGCGGCCTGGGCAGCATCGACGCCGGCCTGACGCACAAGGACGTGATTCCTCCGGGCGCGCTGCTGATCCAGCTGGGCGGTCCGGGTTTCCGCATCGGCATGGGCGGCGGCGCCGCCTCCAGCATCAGCATGGGCAGCAACTCGGCCGAGCTGGACTTCGATTCCGTCCAGCGCGGCAACCCTGAACTCGAGCGCCGCGCCCAGGAGGTCATCGACCGCTGCTGGCAGCAGGCCGAGAACAACCCCATCATTGCGATCCACGACGTGGGCGCGGGCGGCCTGTCCAACGCCTTCCCGGAACTCGTCAACGACGCCGGCCGCGGCGCCATCTTCGACCTGAAGCGCGTGCCGCTGGAAGAATCGGGCCTGTCGCCCGCCGAAATCTGGAGCAACGAATCGCAGGAACGCTACGTCCTGTCGATCCTGCCCAAGGACCTGGAACGCTTTGACGCCATCGCCCGCCGCGAACGCTGCCCCTACGCGGTGGTGGGCGTGGCCACCGAGGAGCGCCAACTGCGCGTGGTGGACGGCGAGGGACTGCCCGGCCTGGACACGATCCGTCCGCAGGGCGAAGCCGAAGTGCGTCCGGTGGACGTGCCGATCGACGTCATCCTGGGCAAGCCGCCGCGCATGACCCGCGACGTCACGCGCCTGCCCGGCGTGTCCGCGCCGCTGGACCTGGCCGGCATCGACCTGACCGAAGCCGCCTACCGCGTGCTGCGCCACCCCACGGTGGCCAACAAATCCTTCCTCATCACCATCGGCGACCGCACCGTGGGCGGGCTGTCCAGCCGCGACCAGATGGTCGGTCCCTGGCAGGTGCCGGTGGCCGATTGCGCCGTGACCCTGGCGGACTATGAAGGCTTCCGCGGCGAAGCCATGTCCATGGGCGAACGCACCCCGATCGCCATGCTGGACGCGCCGGCCTCCGGCCGCATGGCCGTGGCCGAGGCCCTGACCAACCTGGCCGCCGCCGACGTGGCGCGCCTGGAAGACATCAAGCTGTCGGCCAACTGGATGGCCGCCTGCGGCGTTGCCGGCCAGGACGCCGCGCTGTACGACACCGTGTCGGCCGTCAGCGAACTTTGCCAGGCCACCGGCCTGTCGATCCCGGTGGGCAAGGATTCCCTGTCCATGAAGACGTCCTGGGAACAGGACGGCGAACAGCGCCAGGTGGTGGCGCCGGTGTCGCTGATCGTCACGGCATTCGCGCCCGTGGCCGACGTGCGCGCCAGCCTGACCCCGCAGCTGCGCACCGACGCTGGCGACAGCGTGCTGATCCTGATCGACCTGGGCCGCGGCCGCCATCGCATGGGCGGCTCGATCCTGGCGCAGGCCTATAACCAGGTCGGCGAAACCGTGCCGGACATCGACGCGCCGCAAGACCTGCGCGCCTTCTTCGTCACCATCCGCACCCTGGCCGAGGCCGGCACCATCCTGGCCTACCACGACCGTTCCGACGGCGGCCTGTTCGCGACCCTGACCGAAATGGCCTTCGCCGGCCGCACCGGCATCTCGGTCAACCTGGACATGCTGACCTTCGATCCGCAATCGGCGGATTGGGGCGACTACAAGATCCGCCCCGAGCAGGTGGCGGTGCAGCGCGAGGAACTGACGCTCAAGGCGCTGTTCTCCGAAGAAGCCGGCGCCGTCATCCAGGTGCCGGCCGCCCAGCGCGACGCCGTCATGCAGGTGCTGCGCGGCGCGGGCCTGTCGGCGCACTCGCATGTCATCGGCGGCCTGAACGGCGCCGACGAAGTCGAGTTCTACCGCGACGGCAAGAAGGTCTGGGGCCAGCCGCGCGCCGAACTCGGCCGCGCCTGGAGCGAAGTGTCCTACCGCATCATGTCGCGCCGCGACAACCCGGCCTGCGCCCAGGCCGAACTCGACGTCTGGAACGACGCCACGGACCCGGGCATGAGTCCCAACGTGGACTTCGATCCCCAGGAAGACGTGGCTGCGCCCTTCATCAACACCGGCAAGCGTCCGCGCGTGGCGATCCTGCGCGAGCAGGGTTGCAACAGCCAGGTGGAAATGGGCTGGGCCTTCGACACCGCCGGCTTTGAAGCCGTTGACGTGCACATGACCGACCTGTTGTCCGGCCGCGTGGATCTTGCTCAGGTGCAAGGGCTGGTGGCCGTGGGCGGCTTCAGCTACGGCGACGTGCTGGGCGCCGGCGAAGGCTGGGCGCGCACCATCCGCTTCAACAGCAAGCTGTCGGACCAGTTCGCCGCCTACTTCGCGCGTCCCGACACCTTCGCGCTGGGCGTTTGCAACGGCTGCCAGATGATGGCTGCGCTGGCGCCGATGATCCCGGGCGCAGAGTTCTGGCCGCGTTTCACGCGCAACCTGTCGGAGAAGTACGAAGCCCGCCTGGCGATGGTCGAAGTGGCCAAGTCGCCGTCGATCTTCTTCGCCGGCATGGAAGGCGCGCGCATTCCGGTGGCCGTGGCGCACGGCGAAGGCTATGCGGACTTCTCGCAGCAGGGCGACGCCAGCCGCCTGCTGGCCGCCGCACGCTACATCGACAACCGCGGCCAGGCCACCGAAGCCTACCCGTTCAACCCGAACGGCAGCCCGGGCGGCCTGACCTCGGTCACCACCGCCGACGGCCGCTTCACGGTCATGATGCCGCACCCGGAACGCGTGACGCGCAACGTCATGATGTCGTGGGCGCCCGAGAAATGGGGCAAGGCGGACAAGGGCGGCGCGTTCAGCCCCTGGATGCGCATCTTCCGCAACGCGCGCGTCTGGCTGAAGTAAGCCAACCGCTCGCGCCGGGATGAGCTTCCCGGCGCCTGCGCGAAACGCCCCGCTATTTGGCGGGGCGTTTTCATTGCGGAGTTCAGAACTGGTACTTCACCCGGCCGATGACGCTGCGCCGGCTGCCCGGATAGCAATCGCTCAGGTCGGAGCAGGTCGCCAGGTATTCCTTGTCGAACAGGTTGGTGGCGTTGACCGACAGCGTCAGGTGCTTGTCGACCGCATAGGACACGCCCGCGTCCACCAGCGTGCGCCCGGCGATCTTCAGCGTGTTGGCGTTGTCGCCGTAGGTCGAGCCCACGTAGCGCAGGCCCGCGCCCAGGCTCAGCCCGGCCAGGGCGCTGTTGCGCACCGTGTAGTTGAGCCAGCCCGAGGCGCTGTGCTCGGGCACCAGGGCCGGACGGTTGCCTTCGGTGCCGTTGTTGGCGCGGGTGATCCGGGCACGCACATAGGTATAGGAACCGGTGAAGTCCCAGCCATCGCCCAGGCTGAACTTGCCTTCCAGTTCCACGCCGCGCGATTGCACCTCGCCCGAGGCGACCTGGAAGCCGGGGTTCTGCAGGTCATTGGTCAGCACGTTGCTCTTCTTGATGTCGAAGACCGCCAGCGTGTAGAGCGCATTCGACCCGGGCGGCTGGAACTTGATGCCGCCTTCCCATTGGCGTCCGCGCGAGGGCGCGAACGGAGAACTGCCATTGGCCGGCGCCGAGGTCCCGGTATTGGGCAGGAAGGACTGGGCGAAGCTGACGTAGGGCGCGACGCCGTTGGGCATGACGTAGTTCAGGCCGGCGCGGCCGCTGAAGCGACTGCCGCTCTGGTCGGTGTCGTTGTTCAGGATGCGGTTTTCAGTCTTCTGGCTGTACCAGTCGTAGCGGCCGCCCAGGGTCAGCACCCAGCGTTCATCGAAGCGGACCTGGTCCTGCAGATACAGGCCGGTCTGGTGCGTGCGTTCCAGGTAGTTGGCCAGCGGTATGGTTGGCGTGGGCACGTCCACGCCATAGACCGGGTCGAACGGGTTCAGGCTGGGCGCCGGCCCCATGGTGCGCGACACGTCGGCGCTGCTGCGGTTGAAGTCCAGGCCCAGCAGCAGCGTATGGGCCAGCGGGCCGGTGCGCAGGTCGAACTGAGCCTGGTTGTCCAAGGCCAGCGCGGTCATGCTTTCGTCGTAGCGCCGGGCTGTGCGGGCGATGCCGGTGGGCGTCAGGCCGGCCAGGAACATGTTGTCCAGGATCGAATCGACCCGCCCGTAGCGCAGGTTCTGCCGTACCTGCAGCGTGTCGTTGAAGCGGTGCTCGAACAGGTAGCCGATGCTCTTCTGGTCCTGGTCGTAGCGGTTGAAATTGGGATCGCCGTTGCGCAGATTGGTGGGCTTGCCGTTGACCGTGACCGTGCCGATGGTGCCGCCGGAGCGGTCGCGCAGGTACTCCGTCAGCAGCGTGAAGCGGGTCGCGGCGGAAGGGGCCCAGGTCAGCGAAGGCGCCAGGAACAGGCGGTCGTCGGAGATCCGGTCGCCGTTCGGATAGGTGAATTGCGTGTTGGCGTCGCGCGCCACGCCGATGACGCGGTACATCAGCGTGCCGTCTTCGGTCGCCGGGCCGGTCAGGTCGACCGCCGCCTGCTTGCGCTGGAAGCTGCCGTACTCCAGCTCGGCCTCGTAGTGCGGCGTGGCCGAGGGCAGTTTGCTCACTCGGTTGATGACCCCGCCCGCGTCGCCCTGGCCGTACAGCACGGAAGAGGGGCCGCGCAGCACCTCGATGCGATCCAGCGCATAAGGTTCGCTGCGGAACAGGGTGTAGCCGGAGGTCGCCTGGCGCAGGCCGTCCTTATAGTCGCTGGTGGCCTGGGCGTTGAAGCCGCGCAGCATGACCCAGTCGAAACCCTTGGGGTCCACGCCGTAGGTTTCCACCGTTACGCCAGGCACGTAGCGCAGCACTTCGGTCACGCTTTGCGCGTTCTGCGCTTCCATCTGCGCGCGCGTTACCACCGAGATCGACTGCGGGACTTCCAGGATGGGCGTGTCGGTCTTGGTGCCGGCCCGGGTTTCCTCGGCCACGTAGCTGTCGGGCGCTACGCTTGAGGCCCGCACGGTGACCGGCTCCAGCGTGGAGACGCCGGCCGCGCCGGGCGGCAGCGGACGCAGCACGTAGCCGCCGCCTTCCAGGCGCGCCGCCAGGCCGCTGCCGGCCAGGATCGCGGCATAGCCCGCGTTCAGGCCATAGGCGCCGCGCAGGCCGGGACTGCGCCGGCCCGCGGTCAGGGCGCCGTCGATGGTGATGGTCACGCCCGCTTGCTGCGAATAGGCGTTAAGCACCTGGTCCAACGGGCCGGCGGGAATGTCGTAGCTTCTGGCGGCCCGCTCCTGGGGCGAGGGGACGCCCGGTTCCGCGGCCATGGCGGCGGGGGGCGCGGCCAGCGCCAAAGCGGTCAGGGCCAGCGCCAGCGTGCTGCGGGCGGGCTTGGGAGTGGAGCGGGCTTGCATGTAGTGGGTTCCTCGTTGCGGACGTGAATGCTGCGGATATGCAGGTATCCCGAACGAGAAATAAAAAGTGCTACGGTTTTCGCGAAATTTTTTTGTGGAGGGCTATCTGGGTTCCACCACCACCCAGTAGCTCGTGTAGCGCGACACGCGCAGCGGCAGGGCTCTTGCAAGCGAGGCCAGGATCTGGTCCGTGTCGTCCAGGGCGTACACGCCCGACACGATCAGGTCGGCCACGCGCGGGTCGCAGCGGATCACGCCGCGCCGGTAGCGTCCGACCTGCTCCAGGAAATCGGCCAGGCGCAGGCGTTCGGCCACCAGTTGGCCGCGCAGCCAGGCTGGCGCCTGCTGCAAGGCGTCCGGCATCGGCTCGGCCGCCAGCGGCGTGAACGCGGCGGATTGGCCCGCGTCCAGGCGCAGGGGGCGGCCCCGGAACGGCTGGATCTCCACCGCGCCTTCATAGACGCCGACCCGTATCCGGTCGCGCTGCTGCTCCACCGTGAACCGGGTGCCCAGCGCCTGCACGTCGCCAAAGGCGGTGGCGACGAAAAAGGGGCGGCCCGCGGCGGCCGGGCCGTGGCCGGTTTGCACGTAGATCTCGCCGCGGCGCAGGACCAGCCGGCGTGTGTCGGCGGTGTATTCCATGTCCACGGCGCTGTCGCCGTTGAGTACGAGCCGGGTGCCGTCGGCCAGCGTGATTTCGCGCCGTTCGCCTACGGCGCTGCGGTAGTCGGCGGCGTAGGCCTGCCAAGGCAGGCGTTGGGCCGCCAGGCCCGCGGCGCCGGCGCCCAGCACCGCCCAGCCCATCAAGCGCAGGGCCTTGCGGCGTCCCGCCTGCCGGCCCGAGCGGGCCAGAGCCTGGGCCGATGCCTCGGGCGACACGTCCATCAGTCGCGTATCGATCCGCTGCACTTGCTGCCAGGCGCGCTCATGGTCCGGATGGGCGGCGCGCCAGCGCTGCCAGGCCGCGCGTTCGTCGGCGCTGGCTTCGCCGGACCACAGGATGACCAGCCATTCCAGTCCTTGAGCCAGTATCGGTTCGGGGATGTCCCCGTGCCGGGCGCTCACAGCGCGGCCAGGCAGGCTTGGGCGGCGCGCAGCATGTGCTTGCGCACCAGCGCCACCGACACGCCCAGGCTTTGCGCGATGTCGGAATAGGTCCGGCCCTCGAACCGGGACAGGATGAAGACCTGGCGGGCGCGGGCGGGCAGGGCGTCCAGCGCGGCGTCCACCGCCATCAGCGTTTCCAGCGCCAGCGCGCGCGCCTCGGCCGAAGGCATGTGCGCTTCGGGCAGGCTGGCCAGGGCGTCCAGGTAGGCGCTTTCCAGGGCGCGGCGGCGGTACAGGTCCACCACCAGGCCCCGGGCGATCTGGGTGAGAAAGGCGCGCGCCTGGCCGGCTTCGGGCAGCCGGCCCGAGTTCAGCAGCCGTTCGTAGGTGTCGTGCGACAGGTCCGCGGCATCGTGGGCGCAACCCAGCCGCCGCCGCAGCCAGCCCGCCAGCCATCCGTGATGGTCGCGGTAGAGCAGGTTCAAGGCATGGTGCGCCGTGGGCTGGGTGGCCGCCGTCACGATGGGTTCCCGTCAGGTCCAAAACTGCAAATGATAATCGTTGTTAATTGTGTTGGACAAGCGCGGCGCGGAACGAAATGCCTCATGCAATCAAATGAGATGTTTAACTTTTCATTGCAACCTGTCGTAAAGCATAGGTAGCCGCTACACGCAACCCGGAGTGACCCCAATGTTCAAGAATCTCAGTATTCGCGCGGTCTTGACGACCGCTTTAGCCGTTTTCTTCGCGCTTTTCCTGCTAACCGGCATCGCCGTCCACCAGCAGTTGACCTCCAACCGCAATTCCATCGAAGTGCTGCTGGACACCAACCTGGTCCGCGCCAATGCGGTGAACGGCGCTGGCGCCGAACTGTTGCGCGCCCGCCTGGTGCTGCTGGCCGCGCAGACCGCGCTGATGGAAGGCAAAAGCCTGGACAACCTGGCCAGCATGCAGCGCCTGGACGGCTACACCAAGAAGGCCGGCGAGCTGATCGACCTAGCGCGCAAGACACCCGAAACCTCGCCCCAGGGCAAGCCCCTGCTGGACGCGGCGCTGGCGGCCTACGACGTCTATCACCGCGACGCCATCGTGCCCATGATCGCGGCCATCCGTGCCGGCAACGCACAGGATTCCAACCGCCTCAACCTGGAAAAAGTCACGCCGCTGGGCCTGACCTTTACCGCCGCCATCCAGAAGTACGTGGATTACGCCGACGAAGTCGGCCAGCGCGTGGCGCGCGACGCCTCCACCCGCATCAACGGCGCGATCGCCGTCCTGATCGGCCTGCTGGTCGTGGTGGCCGCGCTGGTGGTGGGCCTGTACGCGGTGTTCGGCCGCGCGGTGTTCCGTCCGCTGCATGAAGCCGGACGCCTGTTCGACCGCATCGCCGGCGGCGACCTGACCAACCGCATCGAGCAACGCGGCAACAACGAAATCGGCGTGCTCTACGCCGCCGTCAAGCGCATGCAGGACAGCCTGGCGCGTACCGTGTCGGCTGTGCGGCTAGGCGTGGAAGAGATCCACACCGGCGCGCGCGAGATCGCCGCGGGCAACATCGACCTGTCTTCGCGCACCGAGCAGCAGGCCGCCTCGCTGGAAGAAACCGCCGCCAGCATGGATGAACTGTCTTCCACCGTGCGCAACAACGCGGAAAGCTCGCGCAGCGCCTCGGAACTGGCCGTGGCGGCGTCCGAAGTGGCCACGCGCGGCGGCCAGGCCGTGGGCGACGTGGTCGGCACCATGCGCGGCATTGCCGACAGCTCCAACCGCATCGCCGACATCGTCGGCGTGATCGACGGCATCGCCTTCCAGACCAACATCCTGGCGCTGAACGCCGCAGTGGAAGCGGCGCGCGCCGGCGAGCAGGGCAAGGGCTTCGCCGTCGTGGCCAGCGAAGTGCGCGCCCTGGCGCAGCGCAGCGCCGCCGCCGCCAAGGAAATCAAGGGCCTGATCGACGACTCCGTGCAGAAGGTATCGGTCGGTTCGGACCAGGTGGAAGCCGCCGGCGCCACGATGCAGGAAATCGTGGTCTCGGTGCGTCGCGTGACGGACATCATCAACGAAATTTCCAGCGCATCTGAAGAACAGTCGCAGGGCATCCAGCAGGTCAACCAGGCCGTGTCGCAGATGGACAGCGTGACGCAGCAGAACGCCGCGCTGGTCGAAGAGGCCGCGGCGTCCGCAGCCTCGCTGGAAACCCAGGCGCAGCGCCTGCGCGAAGCCGTGGCCGTGTTCAAGCTGCAGACCGGCCGCGTGATCGACGCCGACGCGCCGGCCGTGGGCCGCAACGGCGAACCGGCTTTGCTCGGCGCCTGATTGCGTCGCTGACCTTGGCCCATAAGGCGGCCGGCCCGGAGGGCTGGCCGTGAACTGAACCAAAGCCCCCTGCGTGTTTGCGCCTTGGGGGCTTTGTTCATGGGCCAGATCTGCGGCCCACAGGGCGGCACCACATGGCGGCACCATTTCCCGGCGCCGACGACAACCAGGGACAAAAGGTGCCAGCCGCGCCACACAGGCATAAAATAGCGGATTGCCTACCCCCTCCCGCACACAGGATCCCGCGCCATGAACGCACGCATCCCCGAAGACGCTCTTCCTCCCACCCTGGACCCGAAGGCCCTGCAGGCTTTCGTCGACGAGAAATGGGACAACGAGATCATCCCGGCGCTGACCGACTACATCGCCATCCCGGCCAAGAGCCCGGCGTTCGACGCGGACTGGGAAAAGAACGCTTTCATCGAGCGCGTGGTGCGCGACGCCGCGCAGTGGGTCGAGGCGCAGAAGGTCTCCGGCCTGAAGCTGGAAGTGGTGCGCCTGCCGGGCCGCACGCCCGTCATCTTCTTTGACGCGCCCGCCACCCGCAGCGACAACGGCGACACCGTGCTGCTGTACGGTCACCTGGACAAGCAGCCCGAATTCTCCGGCTGGCGCGCAGGCCTCGGCCCCTGGACCCCCAAGCTCGAAGACGGCAAGCTCTACGGCCGCGGGGGCGCCGATGACGGCTATGCCGTGTACGCCTCGCTGACCGCCATCATGGCGCTGGACAAGCAGGGCATTCCGCGTCCGCGCTGCGTGGGCATCGTCGAAACCTGTGAAGAATCCGGCAGCTACGACCTGCTGCCCTATGTGGACGCGCTGCGCGACCGTCTGGGCAACGTGGCCCTGGTGGTGTGCCTGGACTCCGGCGCCGGCAACTACGACCAGCTCTGGATGACGACCTCGCTGCGCGGCATGGTGTCGGGCACGCTGGAAGTCCAGGTGCTGGACGAAGGCGTGCACTCGGGCGACTCCAGCGGCGTGGTGCCGTCCTCGTTCCGCATCCTGCGCCATCTGCTGGACCGCCTGGAAGACAGCAGCACCGGCCGCCTGCTGCCGCAGAGCCTGCATTGCGAGATCCCCGCCGAACGCGTGGAACAAGTGCACGCCACCGCGCGCATCCTGGGCGACGAAGTCTGGCGCCGTTTCCCCTGGAGCTGCGGTGCCGACGGCGGCTTCGTGCTGCCCATGACGACCGAACCCGAGCAGGCGCTGCTGAACCGCACCTGGCGTCCGACGCTGTCGGTGACCGGCGCCGAAGGCCTGCCGCCGCTGTCCAGCGCCGGCAACGTGCTGCGCCCGCGCACTGCATTCAAGCTGTCGCTGCGCCTGCCGCCGCTGATCGACGCCGTGGCCGCCTCGCAAGAGATCAAGGCCCTGCTGGAAGCCGACGCGCCCTATAACGCCAAGGTGATCTTCAAGGCCAACGAAGGCGCCGCCACCGGCTGGAACGCCCCGGCCTCGGCGCCCTGGCTGACCCAGGCGCTGGATGCGGCTTCGCAGCAATACTACGGCGCGTCCTGCGGCTACATTGGCCAGGGCGGCACCATTCCGCTGATGAGCATCCTGCAGAAGGGCTTTCCCAAGGCCCAGTTCATGGTCTGCGGCGTGTTGGGCCCCAAGTCCAACGCCCACGGCCCCAATGAATTCCTGCACGTGCCCTACGGCAAGAAACTGACCGCAGCCGTGGCCCAGACCATGGCCGCCATGCCCACCGCGTAAGCGGCGGCGACGCTCTTCAAAGCGCGGGCCGCAACGCCCGCGCTTTTCTTTTTTCCAGGACGGACACCCATGATTTCCACTTCCGACGCCTACGCCAACGTGGTCGCTGAGACCAAGCACTGGCTGAACCAGGCCGTGATCGGCCTGAACCTCTGTCCCTTCGCCAAGGCGGTGCAGGTCAAGGACCAGATCCGCTTTGCCGTCAGCGATGCCACCGACGCCGAAGGCGTTCTGACCGACCTGCAGGACGAACTGGCGCTGCTGGCCGAAGCCGATCCGGAAAAGATCGACACCACGCTGCTGATCATTCCCGACGCGCTGGACGATTTCATTGATTTCAATGACTTCGAAGACCTGTCCGACCGTCTGCTCAAGCGCATGCGTCTGGTGGGCGAGCTGCAGGTGGCCACCTTCCATCCGCAGTTCCAGTTTGCCGACACGCAGCCGGACGACATCGAGAACTACACCAACCGGTCGCCGTACCCGATCCTGCATCTGTTGCGCGAAGACAGCATCGACCGCGCGGTGGAGTCCTTCCCGGACGCCGCCGAAATCTACGAGAAGAACATCGATACGATGAAGCGGCTGGGGCTGGAAGGTTGGAAGAAGCTGATGACCAAGGCATAGCGCCCTCAGATCGCATACCAAATACCGCTGTTCGGAATAAAGCGCTCGCTTGCTCCACGGAGAGCCTCGGGATATCCCTAGATAGCCCGTCCGTGGTATTGCATACAACATACTGACGCCGTGACAGCTCGCCGTAAGGTGAGCGGCCCGCGCGTCCTTTCCCTTCGATTGCTTTGCCCCGCGGCCTCTCCCGGGCGCGGGGGCGTTGTCCTTGCCTGGAGAGTTGTATGCGATTTACCCGCCGCCATGCCCTGGGCGCGCTCGCCGCGCTGCCCCTGATCTCGCGCCCCGCCTGGGCCCAGAATACCTTTCCGACCCGTCCCGTGCGCCTGCTGGTGGGCTTTGCCCCTGGCGGGCTGACCGATATCGCGGCGCGCGCCCTGGCCGAGCGCATGGGCAAGACCTTGAAGCAGAGCGTAGTGGTGGAAAACCGTCCCGGCGGCCAGGCCATCATCGCCACGGTGGCGGTGGCGCGCGCCGAGCCCGATGGCTACACGCTGGGTTTCGCCGGCACCAACGGCATGATCCTGAATCCCTTGCTCTACAACAACCTGCCTTACCAGCAGTCGGATTTCAAGCAGCTGGGCTCCATGGGCAAGTCGCCGATGCTGCTGATCGTGCATCCCGACCTGGGCGTGAAGAACGTGCAGGAATTCATTGCGCTGGCCAAGAAGAAGCCCGGCGACATCACTTGCGCGCATGCGGGCCGCGGCGTGATCAACCACCTGGCGCTGCTGCATTTCCAGTCCAAGACCGGCACGCAGTTCCAGGACGTGCCCTACAAGGGCAGCGGCCCCGCGCTGCTGGACCTGATGGCAGGCACGGTGCAGAGCACCTTCGACTTCCCGACCTCGGCGCTGCCCAACATCAAGTCTGGCAAGCTGCAGGTGCTGGCGGTCACCTCCGACAAGCGCCTGTCCAGCTTGCCCGACGTTCCCACCATGAAGGAAGCGGGCGTGGACGGCTTCGAGCTCTATACCCGCATGATGATCTCGGGTCCGGCCGCCATGCCGGCGCCCGTGGTCGCGGCGCTGGAGAACGCCGTGCGCGAAGGCACGCGCGATCCCAGCCTGGTGCAGCAGTTCGCGGACCAGGGCGTGACCGTGGAGTTCACCTCGTCGGCCGACCTGGACAAGGTCATCGCCGATGAATCCGCCATGTGGGCCCAGGTCATCAAGGCCAACGGCGTGCCCAAGACCGACCTGAAGAGCTAAGGAGCCACCGTGGCAGAACAACCCAGCATCACCGTCACCCCGGAACGCGCCCTGATCGACGTGACGCGCGAGATCCGCGTGAGCGGCTTTCCGGCCTACGCCTTCATCACGGTCACGGCCAGCATGACGATGTGCGGCGCGCCATGGCGCTCGCAAGCGGTATTCGTGGCGGGCCATGACGGCAGCCTGGACCTGTCCCGCGATTGCCCCGTGTCCGGCAGCTACGCCGAACCCGCGGCCATGGGCATCGTCTGGTCCATGACCTGCGAGGACGTGGCCAGCGTGGTGTTCCCGCCGGACCGGACCGAGCCGCTCGTCATCCGCATCGAAGCCAGCGACGGACGCCAGTCCGCCGCGGCGACCCTGGTGCAGGAATTCCAGGCCGAAGGCGTCACGCACCGCAGCGTGCGCGAGCAAGTCGGCGGCATGACGCTGTCGGGCGAGCTTTACACCCCCGCCGGACCGGGCCCGCATCCGCTGGTGATCTACATGAACGGCTCGTCCGGCGGCGTCAACGCGCCGCGCGCGGCGCTGTTCGCGTCCCGCGGCTACCAGTGCCTGGCGCTGGCCATCTTCAACTACGAGGGCCGCCCCAAGTATCTGAACGACATGCCGCTGGAGTATTTCGAGCATGCGCTGCGCTGGGCACGCGCGGAGCTCAAGCCGCGCGACGGCTTCGTGGCCCTGTCCGGCATCAGCCGCGGCGGCGAGACCTCGCTGCTGGTGGCCTCGCATTACCCGGACCTGGTAAGCGCAGTGGTCGCCTATGTGCCTTCGCCCGTGATGCACGGCGTGGTCAGCGCTGGCGCGCCCGGCACCGGCCGCGACGCGCAGGTCTGGACCAAGGGCGGCGAGCCGCTGCCGCACCTGTGGCAGGACAACGCCAGCGCCAATTGGGACGCCGCCTACGCGTCCCAGCCGCCGTACCGCCAGACGCACGCCTTTCTCAGCGCCACGCGCGACAGCGCGGCGTTCGAGCGCGCCCGCATTCCGGTCGAGAACTATCCTGGTCCGGTGCTGCTGGTCAGCGCGTCGGACGACGGCTTCTGGCCCAGCACCGCGTACTCTGAAATCGTCATGCGGCGGCGCCAGGAACATGGCTTGCCCACCTTCCACCATGTCTGCATGGGCGCCGGCCATCACGTGCACTATCCCTGCCTGCCCGCGACCCTGATCAGCAAGCCGCACGCCATGTCCGGCCTGCTGCTGGACGCGGGCGGCACGCCCAGCGCCAACGCGGCGGGCAACGAAGGCTCCTATCTGGCGGTGCTGGAGTTCCTGGGCAGGGTGGGGGGCGTGGCGAAGTAGGCGGCCGGGCTTGGCCGCCCGCCCGTCATCCGTTGCGCAGCTTCTGTTCCGACACGAACGCCGACCAGCGTTGCAGCTCGCCGCGTATCAGCCCGGCGAACTCGGCCGGCGTGTTGGCCTGGGCGGCTTCCATGCCCAGGCCGGCTAGTTTGTCACGCACCTCGGCGTCGGCCAGGATGGTCTGCATGGCGCCGTTCCATTTGGCGATCAGGTCCGGCGGCGTACCTGCGGGAGCGACGATTCCCTCCCATTCTTTCAGGTTGAACGCAGGCACGCCGGCCTCGGCCAGCGTGGGCACGCCGGGCAAGGCGGCCATGCCGCCATCGCG
Source organism: Achromobacter sp. K91 (assembly GCF_003576205.1). Lineage (NCBI taxonomy): Bacteria > Pseudomonadati > Pseudomonadota > Betaproteobacteria > Burkholderiales > Alcaligenaceae > Achromobacter > Achromobacter sp. K91. The sequence continues at coordinate 99,887 of NZ_QWFB01000048.1, forward strand.
CGTGACGGCGAGCGCGCGCAGCTTGCCGGACTGCGCCAGCGGCACGGCGACGGAAGCGGTGGCGAACATGGTCTGCACGTAGCCGCCCATCAGTGCCTGCGCCGCTTCCGCAGGACCCTTGAACGGCACGTGCAGCATGTCTATGCCGGCCGCCTGGCAGAAGGCCGCGCCCAGCAGATGGGCGGGCGAGCCGTTGCCGCCGGAACCGTAGCTGAGCTTGCCGGGCTGGCGCTTCGCCTGTTCGACCAGGCCGCGGACGTCGGCGTATTCGCTGCCTGGCGCCACCAGCAGGGCGTTATACAGCCAGACCAGGTTCGCGATCGGCGCGAAGTCGCCATCCGTGCGGTACGACACCTTGCCGAACAGCGCCGGCAGCACGGTATGCGTCAGGAACATGATGCCCACGGTGTAACCGTCGGGGGCGCTGCGGGCGACGGCGTCCAGCCCTATCATGCCGGTCGCGCCGGGCCGGTTCTCCACCACCACCGGCTGCCCCCACAGGCGCTGCAGCCTTTCGCCGATCACGCGCGCCAGCACGTCGGGCGGGCTGGCCGCCGGCAGCGGCACGATGATGCGTACGGGCTTGTCCGGGTACGCGGCGCGGGCGGCCCAGGGCAGGGTACAGGCCAGGGCGCCGGACAGGCCCTTCAGTAGCGTGCGGCGGCGCATGGTTCAGGCCGCTGACGAGACAGGCGGCATGAAGATCACGTCGTACTCCGGCGCCACCGCAACGACCTCCGCCGGACTCGACATGTTGTGGATGCGCCGGTAAAGCTCCAGCAGCTTGCCCGCGGGCGCGGCCCAGAACAGCGCGGTGGCGGCGACGCCGGAATTGTTGAAGAAGGCATGCGGCACGCCACGAGGCATGCGCACGAGGTCGCCGGGGCCGGCCGAGGTCTTCTTGCCGTCCAGCAGCAGGTCGATGCGGCCGTCCAGCACGAAGATGTACTCGTCCTGGTTGGGGTGCACGTGCGGCGGCACGAAGCTCTCTTCCGGAAACGTGGCGTGCCAGGAAATGCTGTCCAGGCTGACCTGCTTGGGCACGTACACCTGGCCCAGGATGTTCCAGGAGACGCCGTCCAGGCCGGCCTGGGCGCGGGTGATGTCGGGGGTTTCGAGAATCATGCTGCACTCCTCAGGATTGCGACAGCCGATCCAGCGTCGGCTTCACGAGCGGGTTGGATGATGCGAAACGGGGCTTGAACGTCTGCCTGGCGCGGGCCAGGTCGGCTTCGTCCCAATAGCCGATCAGGATGCCGCCCTCGGAAATGCGCGGCTGGACTTCGATCGATTCGATGGTGCCGTCGGCCACCGTGGCGCGTTGGCGCGGCTGGCGCGCCCAGCGGAACAGCAATTCCTCCATGCGCTTGCGCACCGCCTCATGCGCGGGCGAGGCGCCCAGGTCGACGAATTCGTTCGGGTCTTCCTGCAGGTCGTACAGCATCGGCCGGTAGCCTTCGGCCAGCACGTACTTCCAGCGTTCATCGCGCACCATGCGCAGCCAGGCCTGGCGCGCGGGCGTACCCAGCGCGATGCGCGAATCCTGGAAGGCGTAGTCGTACTCGCAGATGACGTGGTCACGCCAATCCGGCGGCGTCTGGCCGAACAGCAGGGGCCGCAGCGAACGCCCGTCCATGATGTGCGGCACCGGCACGCCGCCACAGGCCTCCAGGAAGGTCGGCGCCAGGTCTATTGCTTCGACCATGGCCGCGCAGCGCGTGCCGCGGGCGGCGTCAGCCCGCGGATCCGGGTCGTAGACGATCAGCGGCGCGCGGATGACGGGTTCATGGAACAGGTCCTTTTCCCCCATCCAGTGGTCGCCCAGATAGTCGCCGTGATCGGACGTGAATACGATCATGGTGTTGTCGAACAGTCCGCGCGCCTCCATGAAGCGGAACAGCGCGCCGAGCTGGTCGTCGATCTGCTTGATCAATCCCATGTAGCCCGGCATGACGGCTTCGCGCACGCCGGGCTCGGAAAAGGTCGCCGACACGCGATGCTGCATCATCGCGGCGTACACCGGATGCGGGTCGGCGCGTTCGGCCTCCGATCGCACCACAGGCAGCGCGTCCTGCGCGTTGTACATGCCGGCGTAGGGCGCAGGCGCCAGATAGGGCCAGTGCGGCTTGATGTAGGACAGGTGCAGGCACCAGGGCTGCTCGCCCGCCTCGCTGATGAAGTCCATCGCGCGGCGCGTGATGTACGGCGTCTCCGAATGCTCGTCGGGCACGCGCGCGGGCAGGTTGGAGTACTTCAGGAACCAGCCCGAGCGCACCGTGCCGTCCGCGTCCACGGCGGAATTGGCCCAGCTTTCCCAGGGATTGTCGCCGCCGTAGCCCTGCGCGCGCAGATAGTCGTTGTAGCGCGGGTCCGGGTCGTGGCCAGAATACGGATGGATGCCATCGTCGCGCTCGTAGGCGTCGAAGCCGCATTCGGCAATGCGGCGGCCGATGACGGAGGCCGGGTCTATGCCCAGCCGCGACATGCCGGCCATGTCCGCGCGCATGTGGGTCTTGCCCACCAGCACGGAACGCACGCCCAGCGGCCGCAGATGGTCGCCGATGGTCATCTCGCCGGCCTTCAGCGGCACGAAGTTCCAGCTGGCCCCGTGCGCATGCACGTAGCGTCCGGTGTAGTAGCTCATGCGCGACGGGCCGCAAACGGGCGACTGCACGAAGGCGCGGTCAAAGATCACGCCGCGCGCGGCCAGCGCGTCCAGATTCGGGGTCTTCAGCCTGGGGTGGCCGAAACAGGAAAGATGGTCGTAGCGCAGCTGGTCGCACATGATGAAGAGAATGTTCTTCACGCCTCGGGTCATGCTAGGCTCCTGTCTCCGATTGGGGCATGCAGGAATTCTATCGACGGCCTGCGCGCGCATCCCTTGAATTGTTTTGATGTCGATTACCCCAGGTAATCGGCCGGAGAGGCGGCTTGCGACTCCAGCATCTGAACCTGTTGCTCACCCTGGCCCGGACTGGCAGCATGCGCGCCGCCGCGCAGGTCCTGAACGTGTCGCAGCCGGCGCTGACCAAGTCGCTGCGCCAGCTGGAAGAAGAGGTCGGCGCCGAACTCGTGGTGCGCACGCCCAAGGGCGTGCGGCTGGCGCAGGCCGGCGAGATCCTCGCGGCGCGCGCCGCGGTCGTCATGCGAGAAATCGAGAAGGCTCATGAAGACCTGGCTTGGCACCTGCGCGGCGCCGAAGCCCAGGTGACCCTGGGCGTATCGCCCGCCGCCGCCATCCTGCTGGCGCCGGGCGCGGTGGCGCGCTACGGCGCGCGCTGGCCGCAGGTGCGGCTGCGGGTGCGCGACACGCTGTATCCGCAGGCGCTGGAGCGCATCCGTTCGGGCGAACTGGACATGGCGCTGGGGCCGCTGCCCGAAGCGGGCGGGGGAGGCGACCTGGCCGTGCAGCCGCTGTTCGAAAGCCAGTCGGTCATCGTTGCGCGGGCGTCGCATCCGCTGGCCGGCGCCCGGCGCCTGAGCGAACTGGCCGGAGCCGCCTGGGTGCTGACCGGGCCGGCGCAGGGGCCCGGCGATCCCAGGGCGCTGTACAGCGACGAAACGCAGGCACGCGCGCTGCACCTGCAGCTGGAATGCGAGTCCTTTTCCACGCTGCTGGCGCTGATGCCGCAGCTGGACCTGATCGGCATCATGCCGCAAGGGTTCCTGGACCGTTACGGGCCGGCGTTGGGACTGGTGCGGCTGGACATCATCGATCCCTTGCCCAAGACCGTCATCTACGTGACGCACCGCGCCGATGCGCCGCTGACGGTGCCGGCGCGCCGCCTGCTGGACGCGCTGCTGGGCGAGGCCGCGCAGCTGGCCGGCCACCGCTGAGTCGCCAGGGATCGGTCCAAAAGGTTGAGGTCCGTCCGCGGCGTCATGCCAGCGGCGTAAGCCTCAATATCTTTGACGGCCAGCGATGCGCGGCCTTACTTTTTTTGGTTCGTGCCGAGGCGCAATCCAGGTCGCCTCGAAATTTCTCGAGGCGACATCATGGTGATTGCAACGACAGTCCTAGTGGTGGGCGCCGGTCCGGCGGGCCTGCTCACCGCCGCCGAGCTGCAACGGCGCGGCGTGCAGTGCCTGTTGATCGATGCGCACGAGCGGCCGCTGGAATGGGACCGCGCAACGGTGGTCCACCCCCACTCGCTGGAGATCTTCGATTCGCTGGGCATCGTCGAGCGGCTGCTGGCCGCGGGCGTGAAGCAGCGCGGCGCGCGCATCCATGCCGACGGCAAGGTGCTGGGCGAGATCGATCTGGACCTTTGCGGCAGCCGCTACCCCTACAACATCGGGATTTCGGAAGAGGTCACGGAGTCCATCCTCGCCGACTATCTGGCCAGCCACGGCGGCGCCGTCCAGCGGGCCAGCAAGCTGGTGGGTCTGCAGGAACGGCCGGACGGCATGCTGGCCAGGATCGAGCAGCCGGGCGGCGCAATCGAAGTGCTGGCCGAGTGGGTGATAGGCTGCGACGGCCACCACAGCACGGTGCGCGAGCTGACCGGCATCGAGCAGGACGGCCACGACATCAGCCAGCCTTGGGCGGTGTTTGACGCCGCGATCAGCGGCTGGCCCGAGATCTTCGAGGCCAATTACGCCTACCTGGACAGGATCCCGGTGATCCTGACGGCGCTGCCGGGCCAGCGCTGGCGCGTGTATCTGCGGCCTACTGCCGAAGACTCCGATCTGGTGGCCGATGCCTTGTCCACGCTGCGGCGCTATCTGCCCGAGGCGAATTTCGAGGACGTGGCCCATCCGGCGCGCTTCCGTTGCTACACCAAAGTCGCGCGGCAATTCCGGGCCGGTCGCATCCTGCTGGCCGGAGACGCCGCGCACACCTGCAGTCCGGCCCAAGGCCATGGCATGAATAGCGGCCTGCACGACGCCGTCAACCTGGCCTGGAAGCTTGCGCTGGTCTGCGGCGGCCAGTGCTCGGACAGTCTGCTGGACAGCTACCAGGCGGAGCGCCGGCCGGCCGCGCAGCGCGTGCTGGCGTCGGGCGACGAGGCCGAGAGCGCCCAGCTGGCCACTGACCCGGACGTGCTGCGCGAGCGCAATGCCGCCATCCGCAAAGCCTTCGAGGATGGCGCCTCGCAGCACCACGAGGCCGTTGCCGAGGCGGAGCTGGACATCGATTACCGCGATTCGCCCATCGTCATGGGAGACCGGCACGACCCGGTTTCGCCGGGCCAGCGGCTGCCCGACCAGATCCCGATACGCCTTGCGGCGGGCGGCGCGGGGATGTTGCATGAGAGCGCCCACCGCAAGGGCCATACAGTCTTCATCCTGGGCGGCCCGCGGACGTCTGCGGACGCGCTTGCCCAGGTTCGCGCCGCGATCGAGCCGCTATCGGACGGCGCCATCATCGAGGCCGTGGTCGCGCTGACGGCGAATGCGGATGTCGATGGCGTGGACGGCTATGTGGATCCCTCGGTGGCCGGAAGGCTCGGCGTGCGGCATATCCTCGTGCTGGCCGTCAGGGCGGATGGCCATGTCGGGCTACGCTCGGAAGAAAGCCACCTGGAGACACTGGGCGCTTACTTGGCGCGGCTGCGCGCACCGGCGCCGGGCACGGCCGCGCCATCCTGAGCGGGGGCGGGCGCCTGCGGCACGCCTGGCACGCCGCGCCGGATGTTGCGCGAGAATTCGGCCGCGTCCGCGGTGGCGCGGGCACGCTGCGTGTAATGGCCGGCCTGCCGATACGCCAGCGGACTCTCCGCTCCTTCCAGAGCATCCAGGCGGTACAGGTACTCGGGCAGATAACCCGAGAACAGCACGCGGTAATCCAGCGGCAACCCCGGCACGATCTGGTCGGCGAGCCGGTACACGATGGTGGTGCAGTTGCCCGTCAGCGTGTTGTAGAAGCGCGGCTTGTCCGCCAGCCGGGTAGCGGTCTCCACATAGGCCAGGAACAGCTTGCGGGCCGCGCCGTCCGGCATGTGCACGCGGTACAGATAGCCTTCTTCGCCGCGCACGTTGGTGCGCACGCGCAGGCTGTCTTCCTCGGTCGAGGCCAGCACCGACAACTCGTACTGGCGGAAGAAACCGCCAATTTCCGAGAACACGTCGTGCAGCTTGCGGCGTATTTCCACCGAGAACACCACGTACTGGCCATCCGCAAAACCAAACGACACCAAGGCGTGCGCGATGGCGGGCCGGCCCCAGTAGGACAACGCCAGGTCTACCGATTCCAGGCGTGACAGGTCGTAGCTGTGGGTCTCCCAGCGTATGTCGTAATCGGTGCGCGACCGCCAGTCGAAGTTGCGCACGTTGCGCAGGGTGACGATGTCGCCCTCGACCGTTCCTTGCGTCTGGCGCGCCACCTCGGGCATCCACTGGCGCTCGTTGGACGGCCGCACACCCAGCCACCACCAGGCCAAGAGCGCCAGCAGCAGGGCGCCGAACAGCCAGGCAATCAAGGGCTGTCCGATAGACAGGCCGATCAGTGCGCCGGCCGCGAGCGCGAGCCAGGCCGCCGGCAGGACGGCGCGCGCGCGGCCGGGGAACGGCGATTGGAACCAGAGCGCCGCCGCGCCCCAGGCCGCGCCGGCCACGATGGCCACGCCGCTCACGATCTGCGCAATCATGGCGTCTTCACGCGCGTTGCGGGGCCGTCATTGCGCCCCTTGCGAGGACTCGGCCTGCTCCGCATTGCGGGCCTGGGCCTTGCGGTCCTGCTTGCGCCAGCCGGCGCGCATGCGCGCGATCTGGCGCAGCGCGTCCTGCGACATCTTCCACCAGCCGAACGGGCGCGGGTCGGCCAGCATGCTGAGCGCACGGGCATAGTCCAGCGTCAGGCCCGGGGTCCAGGCCATGGTCAGCGCGCGCTTGCGGATCTGCGCCGCCACCCACAGTTCCGGCGTCAGCAAAAGGCGCAGCAGCACGCGCCAACCGGCATCCGGGCCGTGCAAGCGGCCAACCACGCCGTCCAGCGCCGCCTCCAGCGCGCTGGACACGGAGCTGGAGCAGTTGCGGTGCGTCAGGTTGTAGATCTCGGTCTTGCGGTATTCGTCCCAGAAGGCCTGCAGCTTGGCTGCGTCGTAGTTGCGGATGCGCACCCGCATCGTGGACGGGGTCCAGGCCTTGGATTCGGTCGCGTAGTCGGGCTGGTACACGCCGGGCACGTTGTTTTCGGCCGTGGCGCGCAGCAGGGTGCCGAACTGTTCCGGAGAGTGGTCGATCTCCTGGGCCGGATACAGGCTGATGTACACGCCTTCCGGTGATTCCAGCGCGGCGTGGCCGGTCGACACCACGCCGTTGATGTCGACGGCGGCGATGTAGCGGTTCACCACGGGATAGTTGCGCGTCTCGGTCTTGGCCGAACCCGACGGCGTCCAGACGTGCACGGTCAGCGCGCGCTCCGATTCCAGCGGCGGGCCGTCGAACACCTTTTGCGCATGGGCGTCGGCGCGCGTGGGCATGAAGTCCGGATGCGGATTGACGTCCAGCGCCGGGTTGGAGTCCAGGTGGCGGACGCGGCGCGCCAGCGACAGCAGCCGCAGCCCTGTAAACGCCAGGAACAGGCCCAGGCAGTACGGCACCGTGCCGACGTAATGGGTCGGGTAGGGCTGGAAAAAGAAGATGGCCAACAGTATTTCGGCCACGCCCGAGGCAAAGACATAGCGCCAGCGGTCATAGCGCACCACGTAGGCGGCGGTGCACTGGATCAGGCCGTCCACCAGGAACATGAGGCCGAACAGCATGGACAGCGCGAAATGCCCGTGATGGTGGCCGATCAGGACCAGGATGCCCGCCGTCAGCACGATGGCGCCCTTGGCATAGCGCAGCACCCGCTGCCCCCCCACGCCGGACTTGGCGATCACCAGCGTGGCCAGGCCTTCGAGGACCAGCAGCGCCGCGAAGAAATTCAGCGGGAAATAGACGGCATTATCGAGCGCGTCGATGAACAGCGTGACGCCTGTAATGAAAAGCAGGCCGCCGATGACATACAGCCCGCGGGCGCGCTTGCGCAGGTAGTCCACGCCCAGCAGCAGCAAAACCAGATTGGCCATTGCGCTTGATTCTCCTCTTCCGTGACCCCGTTACGGTGCTAGCTATTTTGGTTTGCTAACCAAGTTAACAAATTTTCCGGGATCGATGCAGGTATTCTTCCTGACGCATCCGTCTGCGATCTTTCCCGGGACATGGCATGAACACCAAGACGAGCAACGCAACCAAAGAGGCAACGCAAGAGACGGCCTCCGCCTTGATAGACGCCAGGATACGAGAATTGGACGACTGGCGCGGCCAGACGCTCGCGCGGGTCAGGGCCATCATCAGGCAGGCCGATCCCGGCGTAGTCGAGGAATGGAAATGGCGGGTGCCGGTGTGGTCGCACGACGGCATCATCTGTACCGGCGAAGCCTACAAAAGCGCCGTGAAACTGACCTTCGCCAAGGGGGCGGCGCTGGAGGATCCCTCCGGGCTCTTCAACGCCAGCCTGGACGGCAACACGCGGCGCGCCATCGATATCCGCGAGGGGGAAACGCTGGACGAAACGGCCCTGGCGGCGCTGATCCGAGCGGCCGCGGCCCTGAACGCGGCGGGGAAGTCCGGCGCCCGCTAGTCGGATCCCCGCCGCGTCCGCAGGGTTCAAGGCGTCGCCGGCTTGATGTTCTGGTTATGCCGGAACAGGTTCTGCGGGTCGTAGCGGGTCTTGGCCTGGACCAGCCGGTCGAAGTTAGGGCCGTAGGCCGCGCCCAGCCGCTCCGGTTCGTCCTGCGTCAGGAAGTTCACGTACACCCCTCCTTGCGCATAGGGCTCCGTGGTCCGGAACAGCGTCCGGGCCCACGCGATGCAGCGCTCGTCTTCTTCCGGAAAGTCCCAGCGGCCGTGCACGTTCATGGCGAATTGCGCCGAGCGGTGCGGATAGGCCATGGCGGACACCGGCACCTGCGCCGCTACGCCGCCGATGTAGCCCAGGAAGATCTCGCATTGCGGCGAAGGCATGTTTTCCACCGCCGCCACTATGGCGTCGATCAGCCCGTCTTCCAGCCCGCCCAGATTGTGCGACTTCCAGTAATTGCGGGCGCCGGGTGTAAGCAGCGGGTCGAAGGCCTTTTGCCAGGCGGCGTAGGGCATGGGGCCCAGGTGCTCGCCATAAGGCGTGCCGAAGCTGCGCACCACTTCCACCGCGGCTGGGCCATTGGCCGGATCGCCCGAATAACACATGGCGAAGGCAACCATGGGCTTGCCGTGCACCGCTTGCGGCAGGAACGGCAGCGGCGGAGCCAGGCGCAGCACGGCCCAGACCGTCAGTTCCTGGGGCAGGGTCGCCAGCGCATCGCGGTACTTCGACAGCGCTTCTTTACCCTGTTCCAGCGGCAGCACGACCAGGCCGCCATAAACCTCGGGTCCGACCGGATGCAGCTGGAATTCGAACATGGTGACCACGCCGAAATTGCCGCCGCCGCCCCGGATTGCCCAGAACAGATCCGGGTTGTCCTGTTCGCTGGCGTGCAGCAGCTTGCCGTCCGCGGTGACGACATCGGCTGAGAGCAGGTTGTCGATGGTCATGCCGAACCTGCGGGTCAGCCAGCCGAAACCGCCGCCCAGCGTCAACCCGGCCACGCCGGTGGTGGAATTCACGCCCAGCGGCGTCGCCAGGCCGTAAGCCTGGGCCTCGTGGTCGAAATCGGCCAGCGTCGCGCCGGGCTCCACATAGGCTCGGGCGCGCACGGGATCGACGCGCACCGACTTCATCGGCGACAGGTCGATCATCATGCCGCCTTCGCAGACCGCGGTGCCCGCGATGTTGTGGCCTGCGCCGCGCACGGACAGGACCAGGCCGTTGTCGCGCGCGAAATCCACGGCGCGGCGCACGTCGGCGGCGCCGGCGCATCGGAAGATCACCGCCGGCCGGCGGTCTATCATCGCATTCCAGATCTTGCGGGCGTCGTCGTAACCGGGGTCGCCCGGGCAGAGGACCTGGCCTCGGGCTGAGGCTCTCAGATCATCCAGGGCGCTATCGGAAAGTTGGCTCATCACACACCTCCTTGAAGGTGCTGCTTCGTGAACAACCTTTGAAACTGGGGCCTGCGAAGCAGGCCCTGGCCGCCTATGGGTTCGGACGCGGCATGGAGTACGCCTCCTGCGTGAGAGGCCATGACCTAAGGAGGGCGGCGCGCCGCGCCGGGAGCCGGTCGGCCCGCTCCCGTTATGCGCGCCGTGGCGTGCGTATCTGGAAAGCTTACTCCTCGCTGGTCCATTCCACCTGCACGCCGAGGCTGCGCAGGTTTTCGACGAAGCGGGGATGCGCGCGGCGGATCGGCGTGGCGTTGCGGATTTCCGAGCGGCCGTCGATGCTGCTGGCGATCATGAAGAGCGCGATGGCGACGCGGATGATGTAGGGGCTTTCGACCACCGCGGGCGTCAGCGGCCGGCCGCCAAACGTGATCAGCCGGTGCGGATCGGACGAAAACACGTGCGCGCCGAACTTGGACAGCTCACCGGTCCAGCCCAGCGCGCCGTCGTAGACCTTGTTCCAGAACATGGCGTTGCCCTCGGCGCACACGCCCAGCGCGATGAAGATGGGCAGCAGGTCCACCGGGAAATAGGGCCATGGCGCCGCTTCGACCTTGGTCAGCACATTGCTGGTGAAGGGCGTCTGTACCTTCAAGGGGCCCGAGCGAAGCGCGCGCGACCAGCCGTTCTCGTGCACGATCTGCACGCCGAACTTGGCGAAGGTGCGGTCGATCAGCGGGAAGTTCGCGGGCGTGCTGTTGCGCACCACCACGTCGCCGCCCGTGATCGCGCCCAGCGCGAGAAAGGTGGTGATCTCGTGGAAGTCTTCCTCGAAGGTGAATTCGCCGCCGCCCAGGCTGACGCCGCCGCGCACCGTCAGCCGCGAGGTGCCGATGCCGTCGATGTCCGCGCCCATCATCGCCATGAAGCGGCAGAACTCCTGCACGTGCGGCTCGGAGGCGGCGTTGGTCAGCGTCGACTCGCCTTGCGCGGCGGCGGCGCACAGCACGAAGTTCTCGGTGGTCGTCACCGAGGCGTAGTCCAGCCAGTGGTGGGTCGGCTTCAACGGGCCGCTGCTGCGGACCAGCAGCGAGCCGCTGGCGCGTTCCACCTCGCCGCCGAAGGAGCGGAAGATGTCCACGTGCGGATCGATCTCGCGTACGCCCAGGGTGCAGCCCTTGACGTTGTCTTCCAGGCGCGCGACCCCGAAGCGCGCCAGCAGCGGCGGCACCAGCATGATGGAAGAGCGCATTTCCTCGGGCAGCCGGTGGCGGGCGGCGTCGAAGGCGGTGTCGCGGTGATGCAGGTCCAGGGTGCGGGTGGACTCGTCCAGCCGCACCTCGCTGCCCAGCGTGCGGAAGATGTCCAGGATCTTGCGCACGTCCGTGATGTCGGGCACGCCGTGCAGCCGCAGCGGCTGGTCCGTCAGCAGGGTGGCGCACAGCACAGGCAGGACCGCGTTCTTGTTGGCCGAAGGGATGACGCGGCCGCGCAAAGGGGTGCCGCCGTGGACGATGAGGTTGGACATGGAGCGAGTAGGGCCAGAAAAAACAGGGAGATGGGAGCTTGCGGAGCTCCGGTTAATTTCACACTTTAAGGGCGCACGGCGGCCGTGTCATGCCGGCCTGGCCGCGCCCGGGCCGGGATTCTTGCGGATCAGGACCCAGCCGCCTATGGTCAGCGCCAGGCCGGCCCCCAGATAAGGCAGGCCGAAAATCAGCGCCCAGAAAAACAGCGCCGTATAGGCGTCGTTGGCCGCCTGCTTGCCGCCGCTGGCCGGATTGAAGATGCCGGGTTCCATTGCAAGCACGGCGCCGAGCAGGTTCAGCAGGACGGCCAGGCCGAGCATGGCGCAGCCCCAGCCGATCAGGCGGCGAAAATTTGGAATGCGGACCAGCGCTGCGACTAGCGCCACGCCTATCAGCAGCGACACGACGCCCGTCGTGATCAGCATTCTGTCCAGCGCCGCCATATAGGCAAGCCCAGTCAAGTCCGCCAGCCCGAGCGCCTGCTGCATGACCGGATTGACGACGCCGCCGCTGGCCCAGGCGACTAGCAGGCCGAACGCGATGCTGGTGAGCCATTTGGTCAGGGCAGAGGGCATGCGGGAGTCCTGTTCATAGTGCGGTGCAGCGAGAATACTGCGGATTGCTGCTGACGATTGAGACGGGCGGTAACGGCGAACCGGGCAGGGCGCCGCCTAGCCGCGGCGGCGCATTCTTTCCTGGTGCAGCAGTTTGATCTGTCCGGCGAACTCCGGCACGGGACCTTCCACCGGCATGCCGTCCACGACTTCGGCGATGGCCAGCGGCCGCACCTTGGTCGTGGGGGCGACGCCCCATTCCCGCAGCCATTCCCGGTACTGGGCAGAAGAACTGGCATAGACGATCCGGCCCAGGCCCACCCAGCCATGCGCGGAGGCGCACATGGAGCAGTGCTCGCCCGAGGTATAGACGGTGCAGGCCGAGCGCTCGGCCGGCGGCAGATTGCTGGCGGCCCAGCGCGCGATCTCGAATTCCGGATGCCGCGTGCGGTCGCCGCTGGAGACATGGTTGTGGTCTTCGAACAGGACCACGCCGTCGGGTGAAACCAGCACCGAGCCGAAGGGTTCGTCGCCCGCTTCCAGCGCCTGTTTCGCCAGCTCGACGCAGCGCGCCAGGTGCTTCTTGTCCACTTCGGTGATCATGTAAACCTCCTCAGATATGCCGCGCGCCGTGGCGCCGGCGGACTGCGGCATGAGGAGGCCGCCGGCATCGATGCGCAAGCATAGCCTTCTTGCAGGCTGGGCTCAGTAGTACACGTCCACGTAGTCCGTCAGCCCGCCGCAGGCTTCCATCTGCTGCAGGCGCCAGTACTTGCGCTTGCCGGTCGCGCGGAACTCGAACTCGCCATTGCGTTCGCAGCGGCGGCCTTTGTCCGGCGCGTCCAGGATCAGGATCGTGCCGCGGAAGATAAAGCGGTCGCTGGCGATGGAGACGATATCGCCCTTGATCTTCAGCGTGCCTTCGTGGTTGGCCTGCGTGCCCTCGATGCGGACCACGTCGTTTTCATCCGTCGCGGTCAGGTGGCCGCGCTGCGCGGACCAGAGCCATTGCAGGGTGATGCCGCTGTTGTTCATCAGGCGCTCATAGGCGGCCTGGTTCTGGATGTCGGTCTTCTGCACTGAACCCGAGGGCGCTGCCGTGGCGGGTGCAGCGGCAGGCGCGCCGTGCGCCTTGATCGGCGGTACGGCCATGGCCGGCGCGGTTGCCGCAAGCGCCAGGCCCGCCGCCAGCAGCAGGCCGGACATCCGCTTTTTTCCCTGGGCGATGATCGTGTCGCTCTCGAGGTTCTTGTGCATGGGTTCTCGTCAAATAGGGGTAGGAGGGCGCAGCGGCCCGGCAACAGCCGCCTGACGGGGACGCTGGGGATGCGCCCGGGCCGAAGGTCGGCGGGCGCATAAATTAGCACGGTCATCGGACCCCGATAATTGCTGTTGTTTGAGCTTGTGTATCTATTGGTTATTTTAATTACCAATGAATACGGCAAGCGGCCGCGCCCGGCCAGCCGCCCGCCCGCTCACCGTTTGGTGGCTGCGCTCTGCGCCCGGAATGCGGCCTCGCCCGCATCGGAAATCTCGACCCATTTTCTGTCCGGCGGCGCGTCCGGCACATAGCTGTCGTGCCAGTTCCACCACTTGTAGGTCGGGGTCTGCGGATAGCCTTCGGGAGAATCCTCCCAGACTTCCTGGCGGCCCAGCGGCGTGATGTCCAGGTAGTTCCAGGTGCCGCCCATCTGCTCGTCGCCGCGGTTGTTGAGGAAATAGGTGCGGAAGATGCGGTCTCCGTCGCGGTAGAACACATTGGTGCCATGCCACTCGTCCACGCCGAAGTCGGTATCGAAGCCATCGGTCAGCGTGTACCAGGGCATCTTCCAATCCATCTGCGCTTTCAGCCGCGCAATGTCCGCCTGCGGCGCCCGGGACAGGAAGACCAGCGTGGTGTCGCGGGCGTTCAGATGCGCCAGATGCGCGACCTGGTCGGCCACCATGGAGCAGCCGCGGCAGGCGTGCTCCGGCCAGCCATACACGCCCGGCTCGAAGAAGGCGCGGTAGACGATCAGTTGGCGGCGGCCGTCGAACAGGTCGGGCAGGGCGAGCATGCCCGACGGGCCTTCGAACGCATAGGCCTTGGTCACTGGCGTCCAGGGCATGCGCCGGCGTTCGGCGGCCAGCGCATCGCGGGCGCGGGTGTGGGCTTTTTCCTTGACCAGCAGTTGCTGGCGGGCGGTTTCCCAGTCCTGGGGCGAGACGACCGGGGGCGTGCGCATGGGCGCGCCATTGCTTGATGCAGTCATGATTTCCTACCTCCTTATCGCGGGCCGAGGCCCTGGCGCAAGGGTCTGCGCGCAGACTGGCTGCTCGGCGGCCTGGAAACAGTCTGGCATCGCCGGGCGGAGAGGGGGGAGTAACAAATCCGGCGCAATTCCGCCGGCGGCCGGTTCAGAAGCTCACTGCCAGCCCGACGGAGAAGCCCGACACATTGGTGCCGAACACATAGCGGCCCACCAGCCGGGTGCGGGTGATGATCACGTCATAGGCGCTGGAATCCAGCTCCAGGCCGGCGCCCACGGAGGTCAGCCGGTCGAAGCCCAGGATGCCGCGCTGGTCGCCCAGGAACTCAGAGTGCGTCAGCTCCAGCACGTAGCGCAGCGGCCGTTGCAGCATGACGAATCCCGTCGGCGCACGGTAGCGCGCCCACAGATTGGCCGATTGCGCCGTGGCGTGGCCCTCGACGGCGGCAGAACTGTTGAAGCTCTGCAGGCGCATGTCGGAATAGCGCAGCTCCACGTCGACCTCGTAACCGGGGCGGTAATGCTCATAGTCCAGCATCAGCGAGCCGCCCAGGCCATAGGCGTTGAGCGAACCCTTGTCCAGGAAGCTGATGTCCTTGCCGGTCTGGCGGCCCACATACCAGCTGGCGGCGCGCAGGTCGCTGGTGACGTTGCCCAGCGCAAAATTGAAGATGGGCCGCAGCTTCAGTTCGTCGGTCAGCTTGAAGTCCCAGCCTATGCCGCCGGTGGCCGAAAAGCTGTTCCACTTGGTGGGGATGCTGCGGGATTCGGCGCCCTGCGTGGCGACGAAGGTCGGATCGTAGCGGCTGGCGGCCAGCACGCCTTCCAGGTAGATGGGGACCGATTTGGAGATGGTGTCGCCGCCGCCCAGCTGCGTCATGGCGAATTCGCTGGACCCCGAGACCGATCCGCTGCCTCCGCCTATGTTCAGGGAACTGGTCGTGATGTCGGGCACGATGGAGAACGACATGATCGCGAGCACCCCGTTGGCGCGCTTTTGCAGGTCGTCCTGGCTTAGCCGCAGGCCCTGGGCCATGGCAGGAGCAAAGCTTGCGCTGCCAAGCAGCGCGAGCAACCAGCCTGAACGCCGTATCACCATCATCACGGGCGGGGGCATGTCATCTCCGGAATGAATGCGTGTCCAACAGCAGCCGGCCTTGCGGCGTCAGCGAATCTACTTGGCCGCGGCAGGCGGGTCAACCATGGCCTGCCGCTGGGCGGCCAGCAGCGCATCGCTCTGGTCGATCCGAATCGTGCCTATGCGTGGAAACTCGAAGTCCACGATGATGTATATCGCAGCGGTCATGACCACGGCATAGACCAGTTGATGCAGCAGGCTGTCGCGTTGGGACAAGGCCAGTTTCGATCCGATGAGGCAGGCGCAGACCAGGGCCAGAAAGACCAGAAAGGCATAGGTCGCAACGGGCGGGTGAACCTTCTGCGCCACGGTCTGCGCGGTGGACACGTCGAACATGTCGTTGACTGCGCCCACATACGACGCGGCAAAGGGCGGCACGGCATGGCGCGCCGCGCTCATGGAGGTGGTCCAGATTTCTTTCTGCAGGGCCCCCACGCGGGCCGCAATCGCTTCGCGTTGATCCAGCGCGGCGACGTGGCTGTAATACTCGATACGGCTGTCGACATAGCGGCGGAACTGCTCGCGCAGCTTGGGCTGGTCGGCGGCATCGAGCATGTCGATGCGCAGCCACGCCGTCCCGATGGCATTGACCTCCTGGACCAGCAGGTCGCGGCGCTCGGCCATGCGCTGGGCCGCGCCCGAAAACGTGAAGGCCACCAACAGGCCCAGCAGCGCGAACACGGATGCCTCGATGGCGGCGGTCCCCGCGCCGCTTTTGTCGTCCGCGCCATGTCCGAGCCGTCTTCCGATTCTCATGGCAAGCAGCAGCAGCGCGAAGAACAGGACAGCCAAACCCGCCAGCAAGAGGGAATAGTTCATTTGGTCACCGTGTGTTCAATTGCGCTTGTTCGGAGGGGACTGTTCGGTGGCGGCGCGGTCGCGCCATAGCGTCACGCGGTTGCGGCCTAGCTGCTTGGATTCGTAGAGCGCTTCGTCCGCCCGCCGTATGACGTCGGCGGCGGATTCCCCGTCCTGCGGCCAGAGCGCGACGCCGATCGACACGGTTACACGGCCCACGCTGTCCGGCATAAGGCGTCGGGCTACGGCGGTGCGCAGGCGCTCGGCGATCTCGCACGCCTTTTCGGCCGAGCCGGTAGGCAACAGGGCGATGAACTCTTCTCCGCCCACCCTGAAGGCGCGATCCTGGTCGCGCAGGCCGGCGCGGATTACCTCGGCCAGTGCGATCAGCACTTTGTCGCCCGTCATGTGGCCGAAGCTGTCATTGATGCGCTTGAAGTGGTCCAGATCCATGGCGATGACGGCCACGGATGCGCCATCGGCCGCGTAGGCGTCCAGCACGTCGGTCATGGCGCGGCGGTTCAATAGTCCGGTCATGGGATCCGTCAGCGCCTGGGTATTCAGGCGACCCACCTCGTCCTGATGCTGGTTTAGCGTCAGCTCCACCGCGTCGCGCAAGGTGTCGGCCTCGGCATACCATGCGTTGAGCCGCCCGAGGTCCACGCCAGGCGATTTGCCCGCGCTCATGGCGCGCGTCAGACGCGACAGCGGCGAGGCGATGGCATAGGCCAGGCCGCATACCAGCAACAGCGTGAGCACGATGGCCGGGATGGCCGAGCGCAGGGCATCCCCGAGCAATTCGCGCAGCGGCGACAGCACCTGATCCAGCGAACGCTGAGCCACCACGGCCCAATTGCCCTTGGCCAAAGGCGCGTAGCCGATCAATACGGCGCCGCCGTCCGCCTTCGGATAAAGGGCGCCGCCGCCGTGCCGTGCAGGCTCCAGGCTGGCCAGATCGAACGTCCCGGCAGGGGCATGCCTGCGGTACAGCACGTCGCCGTTGCTGCCGACCAGGAACACCGACATGCCGGCGATTTCGTCGCGGTCGCCGATGATGCGGTCCATGCCGCTGCCGGCGTCCAGCGTGATGGCGATGGCCAGGTAGGCCAGGGGCGCGCCGGCCGCGTCTTCCACGGGTTCGGCCACGGTAAGCACCGCGGCTTGCGCCCCGGGTATTGTCGTCACCCAGGACTCTGGGCCCTGGGCGCTTATGCCCAGGTCGGCAAGACGCAGGACCTTGGCATCCGCGAGCTGCCCCATGGGGGAACGGGCGACGATACGGCCCTCGGCGTCGGCCAGCATGACCGCGTGCAGCGAATCGATCTGGCCGGCCAGGCGCTGCAACTCATCCTGCAGCGCTTGGGGCTTGCCCAGGGAGCCCGGAAGCCGGTCGGCGGCGCTCCGGGCCTGGCGGTGCAACGCGGCGACATAGACGTCGATGACCTCGGCCAGTTTTTCCGCGCGCGCGTGGTTGGCGGCCAGCGCGTTCTTGATGATCTGCGCCTTCTGTACCTGGTAGCTCGAGTACATGGCGTTGGAAAAGCCGACGGCAACGCTTAGCACGGCCAGGGCGACCAGTACCGCAAGCAGGCCGATTTTGCGCTTGCGCATGCCTGCGTGGCTAGACCGGGGGCTCATCGAAGCTCCATGCAATATGCCATGCCTGGGGTGGGTATCGACCGCGTTCAGTCTGACAAAGATAAATGGAGGCGCCGCCGTTCGCAATGCGAAACGTGATTAATTGCAATCCACGATTGATTTAGAAGGAAAAATGTGTAGGCTTTGTTCGATACAGCCAACACCCCGCGTCGCATGCGATCGCTCATCCGGGCTGATTCTTTTCTCCTCCGGCGCGTCGGCCTCACGCTTCGTCCCCTGCAAGTTTGATCTTGTCCTCTGCATTCGCCTGACTCAGTTGCTTGCCGGACCGCCATATTCAGGGCGGTTTGTCCTCTACCCGTCTGGAGAAAGTGATCATGAAGCTGCTTCGCCGCGCGACCGATTTCCATGCACAGCAACGCCTGCCGTCCAGGCGCTGTCGTTGCTCGGCGCCAGCCGCATTGACGGCCCTGGCGTTCGCGCTTGCAGCGCCGGCATGGGCGGCTAATGGACCCAAGCCCGCCGAGGCCTCCACCAAGGAGGCCAACGCGGCCCTTCTGAAGGAATTGCCGTTCTCGGACAAGACCGCCTTCGAATTGGCCCATAAAGGCTTCATCGCACCGCTGCCCGCCGGCATGATCAAGGGCGCCGAGGGCAACCTGGTCTGGGATTCGGACAAGTACGGCTTCATCAAGGAAGGCTCGGATGCGCCCGACACCGTCAATCCCAGTCTGTGGCGCCAGGCGCAACTGATCAATATTTCGGGCCTGTTCCAGGTGATGGACGGGATCTACCAGGTCCGCAATCAGGACCTGTCGAACATGACCATCGTCGAAGGCAAGGAAGGCCTGACGATCATGGATCCGCTGATCTCCACCGAAACGGCCAAGGCCGCGCTGGACCTCTACTATCAGCACCGTCCCAAGAAGCCTGTCGTGGCCGTCATCTACACCCATAGCCACGTGGACCACTACGGCGGCGTGCGCGGCGTGGTCGACGAGGCCGACCTGAAGGCGGGCAAGGTCAAGATCTATGCCCCGCTGGGATTCCTGGAACACGCCGTGGCCGAAAACGTGATGGCCGGCACGGCCATGAGCCGCCGCGCCAGCTATATGTACGGCAACCTGCTGCCGCCCAGCGCGACGGGCCAGGTGGGCGCGGGCCTGGGCACGACGACCTCGGCGGGCACGGTCACGCTGATTCCGCCCACCGACATCATCGAGAAGACCGGCGAAAAGCGCACCATCGACGGCCTGACCTATGAATTCCTGTACGCGCCCGGCAGCGAAGCGCCTGCCGAGATGCTGTACTACATCAGGGAAAAGAAGGCGCTCAACACGGCCGAGGACTCCACCCACACGCTGCACAACACCTATTCCTTGCGCGGCGCCAAGATCCGCGATCCGCTGGCCTGGTCGAAGTACCTGAACGAGGCCCTGAACCTGTGGGGCGACGATGTCGAAGTGATGTACGCCATGCACCACTGGCCGGTCTGGAACAACAAGGACGTGCGCGAACAGCTGAGCCTGCAGCGCGACATGTACCGCTACATCAACGACGAGACCTTGCGCCTGGCCAACATGGGCTACAACAAGGAAGAGATCGCCGAACAGGTCAAGCTGCCCAAGTCCATTGCCAGCAAGTTCTCCAACCGCGGCTATTACGGCTCCGTCAACCACAACGTGCGCGCGACCTACGTGCTCTACCTGGGCTGGTTCAACGGCAACCCCGCCACCTTGCACACCCTGCCCATCGAAGAGGGCGCCAAGCGCTACGTCGACATGATGGGCGGCGTGGACGCCGTGGTGAAAAAGGCGCGCGAATACTATGCCAAGGGCGACTATCGCTGGGTGGCCGAGGTGGTCAACTACGCGGTGTTCGCCGATCCGAAGAACCAGGAGGCGCGCAACCTGCAGGCCGATGCGCTGGAACAGTTGGGCTACCAGGCCGAAAGCGGCCCGTGGCGCAACTTCTACCTGACCGGCGCGAAGGAACTGCGTGAAGGCGTGCAGAAGCTGCCGGTGCCGGACACCGCCAGCCCGGACACCGTGCGCGCCATGACGCTGGACATGCTGTTCGACTACTTCGCGGTGCGGCTGAACCGCGAGAAGACCGAGGGCAAGCACGTCGTGCTGAACGTGGATTTCACCGACACGAAGCAGAAGTACATGCTGGAAATGGCCAACAGCGTGCTGAACCATTCCGAAGGCAAGGCGGCCAAGGATCCCAGCGCCAGCGTGTCGCTTAGCCGCGAGACGCTCAACAACATCATGCTGAAGCAGACCACGCTGAAGGACGCCATGGCCAAGGGCGACGTCAAGGTCAGCGGCGATCAGGCCAAGCTGGCCGAAGTGTTTGGGGCGCTGGATGACTTCCCGTTCTGGTTCAACATCGTGACGCCGTAAGGCGGGATGCGAGAGGCCGATCCAGGCCTCTCGCCACATGCGCCGAAGTCTCGCTCGCCGTCGTGCTTGCAAGGCTATCGGCAGGAGTATGAATATGACCAGCAAAAATACCGTCTGCCTCTGGTACGACCAGGATGCCCTGGAAGCCGCGCAGTTCTACGCCCGGACTTTTCCGGACAGCGCTGTGCGAAAGATTCTGCGCGCGCCGGGGGACTATCCTTCGGGCAAGCAGGGCGATGTGCTGACCGTCGAGTTCACGGTCGCGGGCATACCCTGCGTGGGCCTGAACGGCGGCCCGGCCTTCAAGCACAGCGAGGCCTTTTCCTTCCAGATTTCGACCGAAGACCAGGCCGAGACCGACCGCCTCTGGGACGCCATCATCGGCAACGGCGGCCAGGCCAGCGAATGCGGCTGGTGCCGGGACAAGTGGGGCCTGTCATGGCAGATCACGCCGCGCGTGCTGATCGAAGCGATCTCGGACCCCGATCCCGCCACAGCCAAGCGCGCGTTCGACGCGATGATGACGATGGGCAAGATCGATATCGCGGCCATTGAGGCGGCGCGGCGGGGGTAGGGGAGGATTCCTCCTTTTGGCTGATTCCCGCGGCAATGGCGCGATCTATCATGGATACACCGCACGCGGGCCGGCCATCTGCACGGCCAGTCCCTGGAGGCGGCGGCGTTTGCGCGATCATCCTCGGGGAGCTTTCCTATGGCCACGCTTGCGGTCCGCCTTATGGCGGCCATCGTGTCGGCCGGCATCGGCCACGCGGCGTTCGCGGGACCGGGGCAGGCCATTGAGGCCACCGGGAAGTCGCGTTCCTCGACTTCCTCGCGCGGCAATGCCGACGCCGCAATCGATGCGGCGCAACGCGCCCTGAGCGATTACCTGCGAGACTCCAGCCAGCAGGATGATGCGCTGCTGAACCAGGAGACGCAGGACCGGCTGCGGCAGCAATATGAAGATGCGCAGAACGCGGCGGCCAGGGCCCGGGCGAAACAGCAGGAAGCCGACTACCTGCGCAACCGCGACCGGATCAAGGAGCGCTATAGCACCGATCCCGCCCTGAACCCCTGGGGCAAAAACGCCGCCAGCCGCGACAAGCCGCGCAATGCCCCCGCCGGCGCGCCGGATCCATCCCCTTCATCCAAAACCGCCGCCAAGGATCCTGGGCTCGATTACGCCGGCCAGGCCTGCGAGTACTTCACCCGCCCCTCGGATGCCGCGCATCTGAACTACTACAGCGAAGGTTCGACCGTCGTCTATGGCGGGCGGGTCTATCAATGCAAGGACGGACGTTGGGCGTACCGCTATCCCGATACGGTGCTGAGCGCGCGCGACCGCAGCCGGCTGTCGGCCACCCAACTGGAGAAGTGATATGGCATTGTTTGCTTCGGTGGCGGCGGCCGTGCTGGCCTCTTCGACCCTCGGCGCCCCGCTGGGCTTGGGTGACGGGAGAAGCGAAGCCTTGTTCAAGGCATATTCGGCTGCCCTGGACTTGGGGTTCCAGGCGATGGGACCCAGCATGAAGCGCGCGCTGGCGACGTATTGCCAGGACGGGCTGACCGTCGAGGGCTACTGCGTCTGGGTGGTGCAAGGGGTAATCATAGGCAGCCATCTCAGTGGCAATTACGAGGACGTGCTGCGCTATGGAGACCGCTACGCCGCCGCAAGGCTGGCGGATCTGCGGTCCAGGCGTGAGCCACTGGGCGCCTGCCTGCCCGCGTACGTGAGCACGGTGAAGCCGGGCACGACCAGCACCTTGATCTCCTGGAGTTCCCCCGTGCCTTCCTTGGTCTACCTGGCCCAAGCTCGCCTCAAACGGCCTGCGACGGGCTCGTACTATCAGGCGTTCTATTGCGCGCGCCGCGCTCCGAACGAGCTGCTGGACGCTTATGATCCCCAGCATTCCAGCGTGCCGGCGAGCGAAGCCGAAGCAAACGTAGCCCGCAAGTTCGAATCAGAAATCCTGCGGCCGATGCGCGCGGCGAGCGAGCAGCTGCAAGCCGAACTCACGCGCTCCATCCACTCCGACAGCACGGCGCTCAGCCGCAATTTCCTGCAGACCGCGGTGCTGTACGGAAACGCCTACACCGCGTGCAGCCGAGCCCGCTTTCCGGCCAATCTTTGCGGCTATCTGAGCGCGGACCGCATCGAATTCGAGTTCTACGAGTCCAAACTATGAGCGGGCCCGTCAGTTCGCGCATCAGCTGCCTGCCGGCAGCACCCGGATGCCCGTGCGCTTGACGAATTCCTCGTAACTGATCGGCGGCCCGGCCTTGGTGCTGGCGGCGTTGGCCTGCCAATGCACCCACGAGCGCCCGGTGGTCGCGTCATACACGACCTTGTAGATGTACGTGGGCACGGCCACGCCTGCGCCTATGGTCTTGGGCTTGTCGGCATAGACGGGACCGGTGAAGACGTAGACGTCTCCGGCGGCGCGCATCACGTACTTGCGCGTGTCCTGCTCGATGCTGCTCCAGGCGCCGCCGTTGTGAATCTGATCCTGCGGCACCATGTTGGCCAGCGAGAAGCTCTGCGCCATGGCTTCGGGCGTGGACATGTCGCCCGCCGGCGCCATGTGGCCGCGCGAATAACCGGAGCCGCGGTAGTCGTCCAGCTCGGCCCGTTCGGCGCGCGGCAGCCGCGCTTCGGCGTAGAACTTGTCGGTGCGACGCTGTCCCTGGGCCTGGGTCAGCATCTGGCGATTCAGGCGTTCCGCCACGAACACCGGCGTCTTGGTCTGCCCGTCGTGCAGGATGGCGAAGGCCGAGAAGCACACCTCCCGCAGCTTCTGGCCGCCCGGGACTTCCGGCGGGCGCGAATGCGGAAAGAACTGTCGGCATTCGGCAAACATTGTTTGAACAGGCGCCCCTGTCCGCGCTGCGGTCGGCACCGCCGCGGGCGCCGCGGTCTGGCGCTGCTGCGGCCATCCCAGGCGCGTGATGACTTCCTGCACCGGCGCCGGGATCCGCCACTGCGGATTCAGCATATAGGTCGCCGCGCCGAAACTCGCCAGCGACGAGAACAGCAGGGCCTTCAGGAATCGGGGGAAGCGGCCGCTGGATCGGGAACCGGCCCGGGCCTTGGATCTGCTTGGGGGACTTCTCTTCTTGGAAGCGGGTGTCTTCGCGCGCGTCATTACTACCTGTGAGCTACTGCCCGATTGCAGTTGGCAATCGGCACCGCCACGAATTGTAGATGAGTGGCAAATTTGCCACTTGCACGGGATTCTTTCGTTTAAAGAGACGGCTGCGCGGTCCGGTGTTGCATGAAGCGCAACCAAGTTGTGACAGGGGTTACGCTATGTTTCCATGACGCATTTCCCACGTAGAATCCTTGCTGGCTGCGGCGATTGCTGCGGCGCGATATCCACGCGTTGAAGATGTACGTCGATCTCCTCACCCTTTACTTCATCATCATCGGAACGCTGCTAGCCAGTGCAGGCCTGACGTTCTGGGAGCATCGGACCCACCCCAGCCGCAGCGGATCATTGCGCATCCTGGCGGCGGGCTTCGCCACGCTGGCCGTGGGCTGCACTGTCGCGCTGTTTCGCGCGAGGCTTCCCAGCCCGTTGGGCTCGGCCGTCGCCAATCTCATCGTCCTCAGCGGCTATCTCCTCATCATGAACGGCGCGGCCTCGTTGAGCGGCAGGCGCCATCGGGGCGCTTCCATCGGCTTGCTGGTCGTCATGGCGCTGATCTGGCTGGCGGCCGGCGCACAGTGGGAGGATCTCGTCTGGAAGTACATCAGCGCATTCCCGATCGCGTTGGTCAGCGGCGTGACCGCTTGGGAACTGCTGCGGTGCCAGTCGCTCAGGTCGTTGACGCCGCTGCGCATTGCAACGGCGGCGGTAACCCTCCACGCACTGGTCTACGCCGCGCGCGCCTTCATCCTGCCCTGGTGGGTGGCGGAGCACGGGCCGGCCATACACCTGACCGCCAGCACCCTTACCATGTACGAAGGCGTGCTGTATTCCATCGTGCTGCCGATGACGCTGCTCAAGCTGATCCGCGAAGAGACCCACGGGCAGCTGTTGCGAGAGTCGCAGACGGACTATCTGACCCGCCTGGGCAACCGCCGCTGGTTCTTCGAGCAGGGCGCACGCATCATCGAGGGTGGAGCAGGGCGCGGGCCGGTTGCGGTGCTGGCCTTCGATCTGGACCAGTTCAAGGCCATCAACGACAGGTACGGCCATCAGACGGGCGATCAGGTGTTGAAATTTTTCGCCGACAGCGCGCGTTGCGTGTTGGGCGACGACGTGTTGCTTGCGCGCATCGGTGGCGAAGAGTTCGCCGCCCTTTTGGCCGGTCCCGACGCGCGCCGCGCAACGGTGCTGGGCGCGGCCGTGGCGCAACGCTTTTCCGTAACGGTGTCCGGCCGGGACGACAGTCTGGGCATACCGGCCACGGTCAGCGTCGGGTTGGCGCAATTCGAGGACAAGGTTCCACCCTTGGCCGACGCGCTGGCCGCGGCCGACCGGGCGCTGTATCAGGCCAAGGCGCTGGGCGGGAACCGGGTGGAGCTGGCGGGTGCCGCCGCAAGCGCGGTGAACTGCTGACCGCAACTGGCCCGGATCAGGTCCGGCGTCGCGACCGCGGCCTGGGCGCCACCCCCATCCGCGAATCACGCGCCAGCGCAAGCTGCGCCAACCGCGCCGCGATTGTCTCGAAGTCCTCGTCGGTCTGGGGCAGGTACAGCCATTTCCCCAGCACGGGGTGGGGGCGCAGGGCGGGGAACTCCGCCAACAGCGCCTCGTGGCGCTCCTGCGAGGTGCAGACGAGCAGGCCGCTCCAGGGATCCTCGCGATCGGCGGCGACCAGGTACAGCAGGCCGTCCAGGTAGGCGGCATCGCAGCCGAACATCTTGCGGCGCAGGTAGCCGGCATCGCGCTCCAGCGGTTCCAGGATCCAGAGCAGCGAATTGAGGCGGACGTTCCGTTGCTTGGGGGGCGGGGCGAATGGGTCTGATCGGTTGCGCATGGGGTGACTTCTGGCGGGACGGGTTGCGGCGGGAACCCAAGAATAATGGTAATAATGGTGCCGGATTAAAGTTTCGACTGCGAGGGGATAGCGTGCATTGCTCTAGATGCGGAGCCGCCCACAAGGGCAAGAACAGCGTATGCGACGAATGCGCGAGAGTGCTGGGCAACATGCCCAGCAAGAACATCTTCGCATCGGACACCGGCAGTTTTGCGGCGAACGAGACACCGCCGGCGGTGACGAATCCGCAGCCCGCCGCCAGTCCGCCAGCCGACGCGGCCTCTCGCGGCAGCTGGGCTGAAGCATTCCAGCGCTACCACATTGTCCCCCTGCGACTGCGCGGCAAGCCCGTCAAGACGGTCTGGCTGTTGGCTGCCGGCGCGGCGGGCTTGGCGATCACCGCCCTGGGCGTCTACGCCTGGGGGATGTCGGCGTGGTGGTTCATCCTGATATTCCTGAGTTTCATCAGCCTGGATACCGGCAAAGACCTGAAACGCAAGCGTTATTCGCGGTTTTTCATGATGTGCAACCTGGAGGCCAATCGCGCCGGCGAGGTTTTCTATACGGAGATTGGCGGCCAGTGCCCGGTATGCGATGGCGAATTGAAGCTCAGGGAAATCGGTCCGAAGCGAGATAAGAAGACAATGGCGGTGTGCTGCGTGAATGGCAACCACCGCTGGCGATTCGACCCCCGCGTGCTCGGCGATCTTTGACGCCTGCGTCCGGCCCAACCCGCCGGTTGTTGCCGGGCGGCGGGTCTGGTTCTGCCACGCTGCCTATAATGGCCCCGATCCCCGCTTTGACGGCAATCTTGCCGTGCTTCATGTCCTCTCTGCCTTTACGCGTGCTGTCGGTCATCCCGCCGATGACCCAGCTCAATACTCCGTATCCGTCCACCGCCTACCTGACCGGCTTTCTGCGGTCGCGCGAGGTGACCTCGTTCCAGGAAGATCTGGCGTTGGCCCTGGTGCTGCGCCTGCTGTCGGCCGACGGCCTGCGCGCCGTGGCGGAACGCGTTGCTGCCTTGCCGGCGAACAAGCACAGTCCCGCGGTCCAGTCCTTCGTGGCGCAGCAGGCGCGCTATCTGGCGACCATCGGGCCTGTGATCGCCTTCCTGCAGGGCCGCGATTCGACGTTGGCGCACCGCATCGTCGGCCGCCATTTCCTGCCCGAGGGGCCGCGCTTCAGTTCGCTGGACGTGTACCTGGACGAAGACGGCGGCGATCCGCTGGGCTGGGCCTTCGGCGCCCTGGGCCTGCATGACCGCGCCAAGCACCTGGCGACGCTGTATCTGAACGACCTGGCCGATGTGCTGCGGGACGCGGTGGATCCGCGTTTCGAGTTCGTGCGCTACGCGGAATCGCTGGCGGGCAGCCAGCCCACCTTCGATCCGCTGGCCCAGGCGCTGGCGGCGCCGCCCACGCTGGTGGACGACATGCTGCGCAGCCTGACTTCGGAAGCGCTGGCCCGCCACACGCCCACCGTGGTGCTCCTGTCCGTGCCGTTCCCCGGCGCGGTCTATGCCGCATTCCGCATCGCCCAGACCATCAAGGCGCACGATCCCGGCATCGTCACCGTGCTGGGCGGCGGCTTCGTCAATACCGAACTGCGCGAACTGAAAGACCCGCGGGTCTTCGATTATTTCGACTACGTGACCCTGGACGCGGGCGAGCGTCCCTTGCTGTCGCTCCTGGAGCACCTGCAGGGCAAGCGCTCGCGCCAGCGCCTGGTGCGCACCTTCCTGCGCGACGCGGACACGGGCGCGGTGCGCTACGTCAACATGGTCGAACCCGACATCGCTTTCGCCGAGGTGGGCACGCCCACCTGGGATGGGCTGCCGCTGGACCGCTACCTGTCGCTGCTGGACATGCTGAATCCTATGAACCGGCTGTGGAGCGACGGGCGCTGGAACAAGCTGACCGTGGCGCATGGCTGTTATTGGAAGAAATGCAGCTTCTGCGACGTCAGCCTGGACTACATCGGCCGCTACGAAGGCGCATCCGCCGCGGTGCTGGCCGACCGCATCGAGGCCATCGTGCGCGAAACCGGGCAGACCGGTTTCCACTTTGTCGACGAGGCCGCGCCGCCCAAGTCGCTCAAGGCGCTTGCGACCGAACTGATCGCGCGCGATACCGGTATTTCGTGGTGGGGCAACATCCGTTTCGAAAAGACCTTCAGCCCCGAGCTTTGCGAACTGCTGGCCGACAGCGGCTGCATTGCGGTGTCGGGCGGCCTTGAGGTCGCCTCGGACCGCCTGCTGAACCTGATGAAGAAGGGCGTCTCGGTCGACCAGGTGGCACGGGTCACGCGCGCCTTCACGGACGCCGGCATCCTGGTGCATGCCTACCTGATGTACGGCTTTCCCACGCAGACCGTGCAGGACACCGTGGACGCGCTGGAGTACGTGCGGCAACTGTTCGACAACGGCTGCATCCAGAGCGGCTTTTTCCACCGGTTCGCCTGTACGGTGCATTCACCGGTGGGACAGAACCCCGAGGAATACGGCGTTACCCTCAAGCCCCTGCCGCCGATCACCTTCGCCAAGAACGACATCGGCTTCCATGACCCTACCGGCGTGGATCACGATGCGCTCGGCCGTGCGCTGAAGAAGGCCATCTACAACTACATGCACGGCATCGGGCTGGACGAGGACGTGCGCAGCTGGTTCCCGTTCCATGTGCCGAAGACCACCGTGTCGAAGCACCGGATCAGCCGGGCATTGAGCCAGCGGGGGTAAGGCGCGGGCTTCGCGCCCGCCGCGCTAGCGCAGCAACACGTCCTCGTAGAACGCGCCCATCGGCCGCTCTGCATCCCGCACCTGGATCTCCAGTACCCAGATGCCGTCGGCGGGTACGAAGTCCGCCTGCGCCAGCAGATGTTTGCCGTACAGCGCATGCGGAAAATCCGATACCCGGTGCCCGGGAATCTCGCGCACCAGTTCGCAGCCTAGCTCGCGCGCATATTCCGAGGCGCGGTCGTACAGGGCGGCGCCCGTCAGGCCTTCCAGCCACGCCAGGCGGGCGCGCCGGAAGACCTCGCGCGCGGCTTCGGCGCAGCGCAGGCGGTCTGCATCGGCGCCCAGCACGAAGGTGTCGCCATAGTCGCCCTCGTGGCCGTCCCACACCGGGCCGATGTCCAGCACGAAGATGTCATGTTCCTGCAGCTTGCGGTCATAGTCGGTGCGCTGGACGGGCGGGGACTGCGTATCCGGGCCGAAGCGCACATAGGTCGGGTGCCAGTTGTTGGACGCGCCCATCCGGCGCAAGTGCTCGTCCGCCACTGCGATGGCCTCGCGCGTGGTCATGCCGGGGCGCATCAGCGCGGCGATTTCCGCCACCGCCTGCATGGAGCGCTGGCGCGCGTCGAGGATGCCTGCGAGCGTGTAGCGCGGACTGAGGCGCTCCCAGGGATGCGCCTCGCGCCGCGGCGCGGCGCCGGCCGTGCCTCCCGCCGCGGGGTGGAAGGCCTCGGACCGGTAGCGGTCGGCGGGCAGGCCGGCCGCCAGCAGCCGGTCGCGGGCCGCCTGCACCATTGCCGGATTGCCGCAGGCGTAGACCAGGCTGCGTGACCAGTCGTGGTCCGCGGAGATGGCTGCGTCCTGCACGTGGCGGGGCTGGCCATCTGCGCGATCGGCCTGGGACAGCACCGCACGCCACTGGAACCCGTCGCCCTTGCCCTGCAAGGCATCCAGCATCTGCCCGGCGTAGCAATCGTCCGGCGTGCGTCCGCCCCAGTACAAGGTCACCGTCTTCAGCGCGCGGCTTTGCAGCGCTGCCATAAGGATGGGAGCCACGCCCGCATAGCCCGTGCCGGTGGCCAGCAGCACCAGGTGGTCGATGCCGGCAGGCATCTCCGCAGGCCAGGTGCAACTGCCTTGCGCGCCGTCCAGGGTCAGCATGTCGCCGGGCTGGAGGCCGGGCAGGATGCCATCGGTGAAGGCGCCGCCGGGCATGCGGCGGATGTGGAACTCCAGCCGGGCAGGCCCCGCCACGCCGGGCGCATTCGCAATCGAGAAGTTGCGGCGGGCGCCGCCGTCCAGGATCAGTCGGGCATGTTGGCCGGGCAGGTAGCCGTAGTCGTCCTCGCCCTGCATTTCGACGATGAGCTGGGTGACGTCCGGGGCCAGCGGCAGGCGCGCCGCGACGCGGGCGCGGCGCGGCGGACTGGGTTCTTCGGGGGCGCGCCAATGCGGGAAGCGCAGCGTCAGGTCGCTGGCGGCGCGGCACTGGCACATCAGCAGTTCGTCGCTGGCCGTCTGGTAGCCGCCGTCCGCGGGCGGCGCTATGCGTTCATAGCTGCCATCCATGACCACGGCGCGGCATGAGCCGCAGGCCCCGCGCTGACAGGAGAAGGGTACGGGTATGCCCTGGGCCAGTGCCGCCTCCAGGATCGAGGTCGTGCCGTCCGTGAAGAAGGGGCCGGTCTCCAGGGTGATGGTGTGGCAGGGCGCAGTGGCGGTCATGGCGGGTTCCAGGAAATTTGCCCCGCATGGGGCTCAGGCAGCCAATCTACCGATAGAATGGCTACATGAAATAGAGCCATTTCTCTCAATATGAACAAGCCACTTTCCGCGGGGCAGCCAGGAGCGAAACGCCAGGAAGCCAGCCTGGACCTGCCGATGGACGCCGCGCGGCCAGGGGAGTCCAAGCAGGCCTGGGTCTACCGCGAGATCCGCGAACGCATATTGAAGGGCGCGCTGCCGTCCGGCGCGCGCCTGCCGTCCACGCGCAGCCTGGCCGCGCGCTGGCACATTGCGCGCTCCACGGTCGAGGCTGCCTACGATCAATTGCGCAGCGAAGGCTATACCGCGGGCACGGTGGGTTCGGGCACATACGTGGCGGCGGTGATTCCGGACAACTTTTTCCGGGCGGGGTTGCCGGGCGAGAGCGCCGCAACGTCCCAGGCCCCGGAGCCGCGGCCGGCAACGCAAGCAGGCGAGCCGCAGCCCGCGCCCGCTGTCAGCCCGCCTGGGGCCGCGCCGCATATGGCCGCGATCTACGCGCCGTTGCAGCCCAACTCCCAGTTCTACTCCCGCAGCGCCGACGCCGCGCTCTTCCCCATGGAACGCTGGCGCAAGGGGCTGATGGCGAGCGCGCGGCGCGTCACGCCGGCCCAGCTTGCCAACGATGAACCGCAAGGCTGGCGCCCCTTGCGCGAGCAGATCGCCCGCTATCTGGGCGCGGCGCGCGGCATCAGCTGCGATCCGGAGCAGGTCATCGTCCTGGGCGGCATCCGCGACGGCCTGGACCTCTGCGGCCATCTCCTGCTGCAGCCGCAGGACAAGGTGCTGATCGAGGATCCGGGCTACCTGAATGCCGAACCGATCTTCGGCCAGTACACGCGGCACATCGTTCCCTTGGCCATCGATGCCGGGGGCTTTCCGGTTGCGCAGGCCCGGCGCCAGCGCGGCGTAAAGCTCGTGCACGTCACGCCCGCCCACCAGGCGCCTACCGGCGCCACCATGCCCGTGTCCCGCCGCCTGGAGCTGCTGGACTGGGCCGCGCAGGCCGGCTGCTGGATCGTCGAGGACGACTACGACAGCGAATTCAGCTACGACGGCGCGCCGCTGGCCGCCCTGAAAAGCCTGGATACGGCCGATCGCGTCATCCATTGCGGCAGCTTCAACAAGACCTTGTTCAACGCGCTGCGCATCGGCTATGCGGTGGTGCCCAAGGAATTGGCGCCCGCTTTCGTGCAGGCGCGTCGCCGCGCGGGGCGCTCGCCCAGCATCATCGAGCAAATGACGCTGGCCGCGTTCCTGCAGGACGGCAGTTTCGCGCGCCACGTGCGCAAGGCGCGCGGCGTGTACGCGCGCCGGCGCGACGCCCTGCTGCGCGCCTTGCGCCAGGCCGTCGGCAGCGATGCATTGCGCGTCGGTGGCGAACACGCCGGCTTTCATCTGCTGTGGTGGCTGCCCTCGGGCTGGGATGTGGGGCAGGCCGTGGCGGCGGCGCGGGCCGCGGGCGTGGGCATGCAGCCGGTGGCGGACTTCTGCCGCAAGGTGAAGCTGGCGTCGGGTGTGGTGGTGGGCTATAGCACGGTGCAGGAAGACGCCTTGCTGAAGCTGGGAACGCTGCTGGCGCAAGCCGCGCCAGGCGCGGGCGCGCAGCAGGATCCGGGCTTGCTGCGCCGCCTGCTGCGCGTCAAGGACCGCATGGACGCGGCCTCGCACGAAGCCTGGCCGGTGGAGCGCCTGGCCGAGGTCAGCGGCATCTCCAAGGCCCATTTCGCGCACTCCTTCAAGCGCGCCTTCGGCCTGCCTCCGCACCGCTACCTGTTGACGCGGCGTATCGAACAAAGCGTGGCCATGCTGCGGGACACGGAGCAGAGCGTCACGGAAATCGCCTATGCGACCGGGTGGGAAAGCCTCGGCACCTATAGCCGCATTTTCCGCGACGTCACCGGGCTCAGCCCCAGCGCCATGCGGGTGCAGGCGCGGGCGGGGACGCCGCCACTGGACAGCATGCCCGGCTGCGTAGCGAAGGCCGCGCAGCGCCCCGACCTCAACATCGCTGTTTTGGAGAAGCGCCGCCGCGAGACCGACGGTAAATTTCCGCCATCAACCAAGGAGGTCTCATGAACTCAGGCATCAACGTGGCGGGTATATACGTGGATGATCAGGACGCGGCGCTGGCGTTTTACGTGGACAAGCTCGGATTCCGCGTCCATACGGACGTGCGCAACGGGCCGTACCGGTGGCTGACGGTCCAGCATCCGGATCAGCCCTCGTTTCAGCTCGGCCTGTTTGCGCCCGGCCCGCCCATCCACGACGAGGCCACGGCGCAGACGCTGCGTGCCATGGTCGCCAAAGGCGCGATGCCGCCTCTGGTCCTGCATGTGGCCGACTGCCGCGCAGACCATGCCCGGCTGCAGGCGTTGGGCGTCGAGTTCACGCAGGAACCCATCGAACGCTACGGCAGCGTGGACGCGGGTTTTCGCGATCCGGCGGGCAATGGCTGGAAGATGATCCAGGCGCCGCGGGGCGCGGCATGACGTCCAGCCCCGGGCGCCGGCGGCGCGTTCAGTAGGTGATCCGCACCGACGCCGCGCTGCGTTGGGCGCCCGCGCGGGTGACGGCTTCGATATTGTTGCCGTCCGGGTCCAGCACGAACGCAGCGTAGTAGCCGGCATGGTAGTTTGCGCGCTCGCCCGGCGGACCGTTATCCCGGCCGCCATGCGCCAACGCCGCCTGGTAGAAGGCATCCACCATGGTCCGGTCTTCCGCCTGGAACGCCAGATGGATGCGGCCGGTCAGTTCGCCCTGCACCTCGGCGCTGCCGCGCGAGGAAATGAACAGCTCGTCCGTCCAGAAGTCCGGGCCGTCGGAACCGCCGATGGGAATCTTCAACGCATTGAAGACCGCCGTGTAGAACGCCTTGCTGGCGGGCAGGTCGCGCACCACCAGCCCGATGTGATCTATCAAGCGGCCCTTATGTCGTTCTTTCTGCGCCATGAATCGCTCCCGGCTATGGCAGTGGGGGGAAGAATCAGCGGTGTCAGACTACGCTTGCCGGCGCCATGTTTCAAGGCGCCGCGCAGCCACTTCGGGTGCGTGGCAATGAGGGCTCAGTCCTTGCCTGCCATGGCCCGCATGGGCTGGCAGGTCAGCTCCTTTTCTTCCTCCCCGAAATCCGCCATGTCCTTGCGCGCCTTGGCGTAGGCGCGCAGATACTCCGCATCGAACACCAGCGACGACACGCCGGACTCGCGCGTGGCGGACTGCTGCCGCTTCTTCAGGACCTCCAGCAGTTCGGGGGTCAGCACCTCGCAATACTCCATGATGGCGTGGATCTGGGCCAAGGAGGTGGCGCGCTCCAGGTTCTGTTGCGCCGAGACGGTTGCGGCGGGCAGCGACAGGACGGCGGCCGCGATCAGCGTGGCCGGTTTGAGCAGGAGGTGAGGCATTGCGGAGTACTTCCGTTCGTAGGGCGAAAGCCCGCATTTAACACGATCTGCGCTGGGGTCCATTTTGATGTCCTTGGAAATGTGGCTATCGGTCTACAATTCCTCCCGCTCCATCCGGGGGCTCAGGCTGTCTGTACGTGTAGTGTCGATAAAGGTCCACCCATGCGTCTGCATCAGTGCCAGAACTTCCACGACTTTCGCCGCATGGCCCGCCAGCGGCTGCCGGGCCCCATCTTCAATTACATCGACGGCGCGGCCGACGATGAAACCACCTATCGGCGCAACACCGCGGCCTTTGAGTCCTGCGACCTGCTGCCTGATGTGCTGCGCGGCGTGGCGGAAGTGGACATGTCGGTGACCGTCATGGGCCAGAAGCTGGCGCTGCCGGTCTATTGCTCGCCCACCGCCTTGCAGCGGCTGTTCCATCATGACGGCGAACGCGCCGTGGCCGCCGCCGCGGGCAAGTTCGGCACCATGTTCGGCGTCTCCTCGCTGGGCACCGTCAGCCTGGAAGAAGCCCGCAAGATCAGCGGCGGCCCCCAGGTCTACCAGTTCTACTTCCACAAGGACCGCGGGCTGAACCGCGAAATGATGGCCCGCGCCAAGGAAGCCGGCGTGCAGGTCATGATGCTGACCGTGGACAGCATCACCGGCGGCAACCGCGAACGCGACAAGCGCACCGGCTTCGCCATTCCGTTCAGGCTCAATCTTGCCGGCATCGCGCAGTTCGCCATCAAGCCAGCCTGGGCGCTCAATTACCTAACCCACGAACGCTTCCGGCTGCCGCAGCTGGACACCCACGTCGACATGGGCGGCGGCGCCATGTCCATCAGCCGCTACTTCACCGACATGCTGGACCCGGCCATGACCTGGGACGACGTCGCCGCCATGGTGCAGGAATGGGGCGGGCAGTTCTGCCTGAAGGGCGTGATGTCGGTGGAAGACGCCAGGCGCGCGGCCGACATCGGCTGCACCGGCATCGTGCTGTCCAACCACGGCGGCCGCCAATTGGACGGCTCGCGCAGCGCTTTCGACCAGCTCGCGGAAATCGTCGACGCGGTTGGCGACCGCATCGACGTGATGATGGACGGCGGCGTGCAGCGTGGCACTCATGTGCTCAAGGCGCTGGCGCTAGGCGCCAAGGCCGTGGGGCTGGGCCGCTACTACCTGTTTCCGCTGGCGGCCGCCGGCCGGCCGGGCGTGGAGCGGGCGCTGGAACTGATGCGGGTCGAGATCGAGCGGGCGATGAAGCTGATGGGGTGCAGGACCGTTGCTGAATTGCAGCGGCGGCACCTGCGGTTCCGCTGATCGAGTAAGGCGGTCCGCTGATCGGGCGGGATACGTCCGATCCGCGGGCTTGCGCTTCAGAACGCGATCTTCACGCCCAGCTTGCCGTTGAAGTTCTGGCCGTCGCCCCTCAGGCTGATCTCCGATCCCACGCTGCCGTACACGGAGACATTGCGCTTGACGCCCACGTCCGCGCCCAGGTTCAGCTGCACCGACGCGCCCTTCATGTCGGCCTGGAAAGGCACATAGCCGTTCTGCGACGAGAACTCCGTGGTCGGGTTGGTCAGGAACTCGTTGACGAGGCTGGCGCGCACCCAGGTCGTCGCGACCCGCTTGCCGTCCGGTCCGGGATCCAGTTCCACCGTGCGCGCCAGGCGCACCCCCAGGCGGCCCCTCAGGCTGTCCACGTCCTTGAAGCGGATCTTGGCCGCGCCGTCGTTGGCATCGTTAAGATTGACGTTCTGGAACACCAGTTGGGCCTGCGGTTCGATGACCCATTCGTCGTTCAAGCGGAACGGATAGCCGCCTTCCAGCGAGGTCGCGAAGCCGAAGCCGCGTGTGTCCAGGTTGTAGCCCGCCGGCGAGCGGCCATTGTCCACGTCGTAGCGCGTGCCCTGGATCACGGCGTCGACATACCAGCCTTCCTTGCCGATATGCGTCCAGTAGCCGCCCAGCGTCACGCCGTTCATGGCCGCCTGGCCGGCCGAGCGGCCGTCCAGATGGTCGACGTCGGCCGTCGCGCGACCGAAGGCCACGTAGGCGCCGGCATGGTCCATGCTGCCGTTGGCGTTGGCGCGGCGGTAGAGGTCCACGCCGGATTGCAGGCCATAGATTTTGTAGTCGTAGTCCGGGCCTCGGGATCCCAGGATGCCCGAGTTGCTGCCGTTGCGCTCGCCCGTTACGCCGATGACGCGACCCCACACCAGGGAATTGCTGCCGGCGGGGGTGGAGGGCAGGGCATAGCGCGCCTCGCCGATGCGCTCATGCAGTGAGTCCAGGAAGGTCGAGCCGTAGCGCAAGGCCAACTCCGGCGTCGCTACGGCCGTAGAGACTTCGGGCCGGTAGTTGGGCGGCGCGGGAGGCACGGGCGTGGGCGGGTTGGGCGGCACCGGAGGAACCGGCGGATTCGGCGGAACCGGGGGCTCCGGGTCCTTGCAGGCGGGATTGCTGGGCGCGGCGGCGCAATCTACCGTCGAACGCAGGTACCAGTTCTGCAGCCCGCTGCCGTCCACGCTGGAGCGTTGCAGCGTATAAGCGTAAGGACCCGCGGCGACGTAGCCCCCGGCGTTGCCGAGCGTGAACGCGCTAGCGGCCGTAGTGCCGCCATTGACGGCATCGACCAGCAGAATGCCGTTGCCGGTGGTCACGGCGCCCGCGCCGCCGGCGTTGGTGACGATCAGTGAAGACGAGCCGGAGGCCGTGCCGCCATTGATTACCAGCCGGTCCGACGGCGAGCCGTCTCCGCCGAGCAAGGTGTTCATCGCGATCCTGCCGCCCTGGCCGACATAGTTCGGCGTCGTGAGCGTGGTGCCTGGCGTGGTGGCGGTGCCCATGTTGATGAGGCCGGCATTGGTCACGCCGGCCACCGTCTGGCTGTAGCCGTTCAGGTCAAGCGTGCCCGCTGCTGCCACGTTCACGGCCGAGTTCGGGCTGAGCGTGGAGGCCGCGCCCGCGCGCAGCACGCCGTTATTGACGTTGGTGGGGCCGCCATAGGTGTTCTGCGCAGTCAGGATAGTGGCGCCGGAACCGTTCTGATTGACCGTGCCGCTGCCGGAGATCAAACCGGCGAACGTGACCGCGTCAGAGCGATTGAAGCTCAGCGCACCGTTGTTGGCCACGTTGCCCACGATACCGCCCGTGGCGCCGCCGTCGCCCAGTTGCAGTGTGCCCGCCGAAATCGTGGTGCCGCCGGTGTAGGTATTGTTGGCGGTCAGAATGGTGGTGCCGGCGCCGATCTGGTTGACCGCGCCGCTGCCGGTTATCTGGCCAGCGAAGGTCTGGACGTCGGAGCGGTTGAAGGTCAACGCCCCGTTGTTCTCGACGTCGCCCAGGATGGCGCCTGTGACGCCGCCATTGCCCAGTTGCAACGTGCCCGCCGAGATCGTGGTGCCGCCGGTGTAGGTATTGTCGGCGGTCAGAATCGTGGTGCCCGCGCCGATCTGGTTGACCATGCCGCTGCCGGAAATCTGGCCGGGGAAGGTCTGGAAGTCGGAGCGGTTGAACGTCAGTGTGCCGTTGTTCGCGACATCGCCCAGGATGGCGCCCGACGTGCCGCCATTGCCCAGCTGCAGCGTGCCGGCCGAGACCGTGGTACCACCCGTGTAGGTATTGTCTGCGGTCAAGATGGTGACGCCAGCGCCCATCTGATTGACTGCGCCGCTACCAGAGATCTGACCAGGGAGTGCGAAGGTATCGGAGCGGTTGAAAGCCAGGACGCCATTGTTCGCCACGTTCCCTACGATGGCGCCCGAGGCGCCGCCGCTACCCAATTGCAGGGTGCCTGCGGCAATCGTGGTGCCGCCCGTATAGCTGTTGTTTCCCGTCAGCACGGTGGTGCCAGTACCGATCTGGTTGACCACGCCGCTGCCCGATATCTGGCCCGCCAGCGTCATGGTATCGGAGCGATTGAAGGCCAGTACGCCGTTGTCGACCACATTGCCCAGGATGGACCCAGTAGTGCCGCCATTGCCCAGCTGCAGGGCGCCTGCCGAAATCGTGGTGCCGCCGGTGTAGGTGTTGGCTGCCGTCAGGATGGTGGTGCCTGTGCCGATCTGGTTGACCACGCCGCCGCCGGAAATCTGGCCGACGAAGGTCTGGACGTCGGAACGGTTGAAGGTCAGCGCGCCATTGTTCGCCACGTCGCCCAGGATGGCGCCCGTGGTGCCGCCATTGCCCAGTTGCAGCGTGCCTGCCGAGATCGCGGTGCCGCCGGTGTAGGTGTTGTTTGCCGTCAGGATCGTGGTACCAGTACCGATCTGGTTGACCACGCCGCTGCCGGATATCTGGCCGGCGAAAGTCTGGACGTCAGAGCGGTTGAAGGCCAACGCGCCGTTGTCGACCACATTGCCGAGGATCGCTCCGGAAGTGCCGCCATTGCCCAGTTGCAGCGTGCCGGCCGAGATCGTGGTGCCGCCTGTGTAGGTGTTGTCCGCCGTCAGGATGGTGGTGCCGGCGCCGATCTGGTTGACCGCGCCGCTACCGGAGATCAGGCCAGGAAATGCCACGGTATCGGAGCGATTGAAGGCCAGCGCCCCATTGTTGGTCACGTTGCCCAGGATGGCGCCGGAGCCGCCGCCGTTGCCCAGTTGCAGCGTGCCAGCAGAAATTGTGGTGCCGCCGGTGTAGGTATTGTCGCCCGTCAGCACGGTGGTGCCGGTGCCGATCTGGCTGACCGAGCCGCTGCCGGAAATCTGGCCGGCGAGGGCCAGGGTGTTGGAACGATTGAACACCAGCGCTCCATCGTTCGCCACATTGCCGACGATGGCGCCGGTGGTGCCGCCATTGCCCAGTTGCAAGGTGCCAGCCGTGATGGCGGTGCCGCCGGTATAGGTGTTGTTGGCCGTCAGTATCGTGGCGCCCGTGCCATTCTGGTTGACCACGCCACTGCCCGAGATCAGGCCTGCGAAGGTCACGCTGTCGGTACGGTTGAAGTTCAGGGTGCCGTTGTTTGCGACGTTGCCCACGATGGCGCCGCTGGTGCCGCCATTGCCCAATTGCAACGTGCCGCCGGCTATCGTGGTGCCGCCCGTGTAATTGTTGTTGGCGGTCAGTATCGTGGTGCCGTTGTAGGTGCTGAGCTTGCCCGCGCCGGTGATGCCGGGGGTAAACACATAGCCCACGGTGTTGGTGTGGTTGAACACCAATCCGCCCGTGGCGCCCAGCGTCAGGCTGGGACTGGGGCCCGTCAACGTCAGCGTGCCAGGGGCCGCCGCAGCGGCCAGCGCGGCAGCGCCGATATTGATGACGCCTTGCGAACTGGCCGCTCCGCCAACCACGGCGCTGGTCGCACTGACCACGGCATCGTTCGAAATGGTCACGGCGCCATTGCCCGAAGCGCCCACGCTGAGTTGAGCGCTGCTGTTCCACTGTGTGGCAGCGCCACTGACCGTCACCACGCCCACGCTGCCCGGGTCGTAACCGACAATGGCGGCCGCATTGCTCACGACCGCGCTGTCGCTGATATGCAGCGTGCCGTTGCCAGTCTGGCCCACGCGCATGAAACCGGTGCTGTTCAGCTGCGATCCCAGGCCGTTTACGGTGACGGTGCCGGTGCCGCCCGCCGCCACGCCCACATAGGTGTTGGTCGTGCTTCTGACGACACCGCCGTTCGAAACACCCAGCGTGCCCGTGCCTGAGAATCCTACGGACAGGCCGGCGCTGTTCGTCCATTGCGCCCCGGCGCCGCTCACCGTCACGTGGCCGGTGCTGCCAACCTGCCGGCCGATGAAGCCGGATCCGTTGGACACCACGCCGGTCGCGCCGATCTGCAATGTGCCGGTGCTGGTGTTGCCTACCGTGAGGGAACTGGCTCCCAGGTTCCAGGGCGAACTCTGCGACCCGGGAACGGTGACTATCGATCCGCCATCGATGGTCTGGGAATAGGCTGGGAACGCGCCCAGCGCGACCAGGAATGCGCTGGAAAGCTTGAATGACAAGCGGACGTCAATTGGTGACAAGGGCTGCATCTTCTCTACTCACTTATTCAAAAGAAATTCAGTGAAGTGATCGTCTGCGCGTAATGCCTGCCAATTGAATTTGCCGGTGCGTGAAACCATCGGCAAGGGCAGGCAATAAGAATAAGCCCGTTTATCGTTGTCTTTACAACAACAAACAGGGACATATTCTGGCGCGCAGGAATCTGTGGCGTCCCGTTCATTCAAACGGGAGCCATGGGCATGCGATGAAAGTGCCGGGCGATCAGGGAACCGAAGCGATTCCGATCAGAGGCCGGAAATGGACGGCGTCCGGGCGCGCGCGCGAGGCGGCGCGGCGGCAGGCGAGACCGAGGGGGAGGGGGGACGTACAGGCAACGCGCATGGCAGATCGAACCGACAAAAAAGAATGCCTAGCCTCAGTAGTTCTGTTCCATGGCAGAGCAGCTTGGACCTCCGGATTCAGCACATGGTCTGGAAATGCACGAACGAGGGTTTTGCAAAGGAGGTCAGGTTCAGATTAGTGCTGGAAAATCCGGGTGCGATTGATGCAGATCAATGGCCTTGCGCGATGTGCGCTTAATCAGCTGTTCATGCGCAGAGCATTGTCGGGTTCCCACAACCGATAGCAATACTGTTGCGGATTGCAGCGCTGGGGCATGGCGCGGCGTTCGGTGTTTGAACCGCTCAGGCGCTGGCTTGGTGCAGAAGGCAGGCTTGCGTGCACTGGCTTAGCAATGGATCGCCGGCTTCCATCAGCACCGGTTCGACAGGCTGTCGCAGGCGCGGCAGCAGCCGCGCCAGCAGCATCTCGCAATCGCGCCGCAAATAGCTTTGTTCGCCCGTCAGCTTGCCGATGGCGCGCGCCCACGCCGAGTCCTGCGCCAACACCAGTAGCGCGAGATGGCCGTTGCCGGCTTCGCGCAGCAGCCAGACGCCGGTGGCGACGCGTAGCAGCGGATCCAGCGTGTCGGCGAGTTTGCGCAGTTCGGATTCACCGAGGCCATGCGGTTGGTAGCGCGCGTGGACGTCTTCGGTCTGGAGCTGCCGCTCCAGCTTGTCCGCCTCTACCCGCCAGGCTTGCGCTTGGCCGGCATTACCCCGCCGTAGCGCCGCCGCCGTCAGCAGGCGCAGGCAGGGCAGGCGATGGGGGCCGGGTTGGTCGATGGCTTGCCGCCATAGCGCCTCGGCGCTTGCCTCCAGGCGCGTAGTCTCGTCGCCGGCCTTATGGGCAGCCCGGCGTAGCTGTAGCGCGGCCAGTTGGCACAGCGTGGGCAGGTGGCCGGGATGATCCTGCAGATTCTGTTCGAGCATGGCGGCGGCGCCGTCCGCGTCATCCGTCAGCGTGTCGGCGTACCAGGCCATGCGCGCCCGTTCGTCGGCCGACAGCGCGCGCAGGCGTTGCTTGCGCAGCAGCTCATGATGGCCGGCAATGGCTTCGTCGCGTTCGTTCTGCGCCTCGCGGGCGCCCTGTTCGATGGCGTCGCGCTGCGATTCGTCCAGCGCACGGGCCAGCGGCAGGCGCTGGTCGGCCAGCCATGCTTCAGCGGCGTTCGGCGAGGCGCGGCGCCAGGGCAGGGGGCTGGCTGTGGCTGCATGCAGCGCGGCCAGACGGTCCGACAGGGAAGGATGCGTGTCGTCATCGGCGGTCGGAAGACACAGCGCCTGATGTAGCCAGGCCTGCGCTTCGGCTTCGTCGCGGGGATAGGCCAACTGAGCCTCGCCGGCCAGCCGCGCATGTGGACAGGGCGGCTGTGCGTCCGAAGCTTGTGCGTACACGTCCGGCCAATACTCGCGCAAGGCCCGGCCTTGCAAGGACACGGCCAGCAGCGCGTTCACGGCCGCATCCGCGCCGCAGGCCTGCGCCGATTGCGCATCGGCTTCGTACTCGCACTCCCGCGCAAAATCCAGGCTCGCCGCCAGAAAGCGCGGCACGTGCCAATTCATGAAAAGGCGCAGCGGCCCCGTCGACAGCCCCTTGCGCCGTTCCAGCTGCCTTGCGGCTTCCTGCCACTGCAGGCGTGCGAAATACACCCGGCTGGCATAGCGCCCGTGGCTGCCCGCGATATGCGCGCATTCATGCGCCAGAATGGCGCGGCAGGACTCGGCCGAGAGCATCTCCAGCAGCGGCTGCCCCAGCCATAGGACGTTGCGTGTGCGGCCCAGCAGGCGCCGGTGCTGCCGGATGCTGGCGTTGAACTCTCCGTTCACGTAGACGGCGTCCAGCGTCGGCGCACCCAGGCGGGCGCGCACTTGCTTGATCTCGCGGAACAGCGCCGGCGCGTCTTCGGCTTGCAGGCGGATGCCGTCTTCAGCGCCCGGCGGGCGCGCGGCGAAAGGCAGGCGCAGCATCGCCCAGCCCGCGAATGGCAGGGGCAGGGCCAGCGCGGCGGCGGCCACGCCCAACACGCCCGGCAAGGCTGCATACAGCCACGCGGGCGCCGTGCATAGCGCCACGCCCGCTCCTGCCAAGGCGGCATCGCCCAGCCACAGCCGGGCAGACAGCTTCAGTCCCGACAGGCTGCCGCGCGCCATGCTTACTGCGCGGCCGGCTTGGGCGGCAGGTCTTCGGCCGATACGCCGCCGCGGCCCAGATAGGCGCCAAACACCGTGCCTATGGTCTTGACCAGGCTATGCGAGTTCATCACCTGGGCCTGGATGTCTTCGATGTCCTCGTCGTCCGGCTGCAGGCGGCAGGCATGCTGCGCCCATTCGATCGCGGCAAAGCGGTTCTTCTTGGCGCCGCGGCCGTGCGTGTAGGCCAGGGCGATCTCCGCGCTGGCGCGCCCGGCGCGCCAGTCGTCGTCTTCCTCGACCAGCGGGCGCAGATAGGCGCGCACGCCTTCCTGCTGCTCCTGCTCGGTGCCATGGTCGCGCAACAGCACGCCGATGCGCAGGCGAGCCAGCGCCTCCGCGCGCGGTTCCTCGCGCGCGCCTTGCAGCAGCCACAGCACCCGGTCCAGGTTCTCGCGGCGCGAGAAGTCCATCTCGCCGTCGAAGATATTGCGATGGGCCATGTTGTACTTGGCCAGCGGCGAACCGTCCTCGACCGCGCGCGCCAGCCATTGGTCGCGCACTTCGTTGTCGAGGTAACTGTCGGGCGTGTTGTCGCGGAAGCCCCGGTGAATGTCGTACATGCTGCAGGCGGCGTCCGGCACACGCCGATCCGCCAGCTGCTGCGACAGGAAATAGCCCTGCTCATGGTCGCCGCCATCCCATAGCATCGCGGCAGCCGCCAGCACGTTGAAATCGTCGTCCATCTGGTCAGCAGCCAGCACCGCCGCACGGTCCAGCAGCTGCTGCGCACGCGCGGGATTCTGCGCAAAACCCCAACGGCCGAACTGATGCGCCACCGCCGCCAGCGCATGCGCCGTGGCCACCTGGTCCCAACCGCACATGCGTTCCAGTACGCGCTTGAATGCGCCATCGTCGTCGGGCTGGTGATGGATGATGCTCACGTGGGCGAAGCTGCGGAACGGCCCGTCCACCTGCGCGAAATACTCGTTCGGCCCGAACGCCGCTACGCTTTGGCCATGCAGTGCGCGGGCGCGGGCCTGGTCCTGCAGCGAATAGCTGGCGAACTGCGCGTAGTAGCCCAAGGCCATGCCGCGCTCCGTCGGCCGCAGCTCGCGTTGCAGGAACGAATCGAACACGCGGCGGTACTCTTCCACGGCCTGCGTGTCGTCCGGCTCCGGATAGCTGTCCAGCGAGTCATAAATCCCGATCCAGCGGATCGCATTGCGTTGCGGCTCCGTCAGCGCCGCGCACAGCGGGCCGCTGGCCATGCCGTCGATGTCCTCGTAGCTGCCGCCCCAACGCGGTTGCAGGTACTGCGCATAGGCCGTCAGCGCGCCCAGATGCCCGGGCCGCAGGTCCAGAGCCCGCAGCAGCCAATAGTCCTTTGCTTGCTCAATTTCATGCTCGGCGCGCGGTGCCAACCACGCGGGCAGGGTTTGCGGCGCCTCTTGCAGGCGCGGTACGCCCACGGAGGCCAAATGCGCCAGCGCCGCATCCATCAAGCCTTCTTCCTCGATGTCGTCATGTGCCAAGGTCTCGGGCGGATTGCCCGTGAATAGCGCGCGCAGCCAGTACGGCTCCTTGAAATGG
The DNA here is from genome assembly GCF_003576205.1 of Achromobacter sp. K91. Lineage (NCBI taxonomy): Bacteria > Pseudomonadati > Pseudomonadota > Betaproteobacteria > Burkholderiales > Alcaligenaceae > Achromobacter > Achromobacter sp. K91. The sequence continues at coordinate 143,059 of NZ_QWFB01000048.1, forward strand.
GCGGCTAGCTGCATCATCGTCACGCAGGCCGCAATCGGACGCGCGGAAAGCGCCATCGCCTGCAGCAAGGCGGCGGCAGAACGTTCGCAAGCCAGCGCCGCGCCCAGCCAGCGGTCCTGCGTGACGCTGTCCGCCCAGCCATAGCCGCGTATGTCTGCCGCGCGGCCGTAGCAGAAATTACCCATCACCAGCTGCGCGTGATACGAGTCCGGGCGGGCGGCGATCCAGGCTTGCAGAAAGTCCGAGGCGTCCTGGTACGACACCGTCGAGTAGTCGAACAGGGTGCCGGAATTGGCCGCCTCGAAATAGGGCGCGCCGGGGTTTTCAGTATCGGCCCAGTCTTGCTGTTCCAGGTCGGCGTAATAGGCGTCGAGCTGCGCGTAGGCGCGAGACTGAACCAGGGCGCGGACGTCGCGGCGGATCGAGAAGAGGGATTGCAAGAGGGCACCTGAAGACATGTGCGGGACTGGCCCGCCGAAGGGGGCGATGATGCCTGATCCACGGCACAGGTGGTGATTGAAAGCGGCTTTTTATGAAAAAATAAATCAAAAAGTAACAATGATGATCGCTATTGGCCCATTACGTCTTTATCAGCCGTTTTCTTGCCGCGAAATCTTGCGGGCGTTGCCTTCATTCGGATTCAGGCCTGCCGCAATCAGACGCCAGGATGGAATCCGATACTCGTACCATGCTTCCTCCAACGTCGCATATCGCTGAAACCAGGGCGCAAGATGGTTTTCAATATCCGTCGCCAAGGTCGTCAGCCATTCCTCCATGCCCCGGGCATCGCTGATCTTGAGCACCGCGCCGCTGCCCAACGTAGGTTCCAGGATTAGCCCGGCAACTGGCTTCAAATAGGCGCGGCGGTACATGCGCCCCTTGTTCCAGACTTCTGCCGGCACGTAAACCGGCCATTCCTTTTCATACGGAAAGGATACGTAAACGCCCAAGGACACGTGCTGCGCGTCGTCGAACGAGCCCTTGTAGCGGATCAGTTCCACGCCTTGCTGCAATTCGCCGCAGGCTCGCCACAGGCAACGCTTGCCCTTTTTCTTCCAGCCAGCGAACGCGGGCTGTGCGCGCAACAGTTCCATGACGCCTTGCTCCAGATCGGCCAGGGCTATCGGCATGCGAGCCCCCAGGGCTTGAGGGCAAACTTCTGGCTGCAGTATTGCGTAGGTGTGTTCATCGATCGTCCATGTGTGAACGCTTCAGGCTTCAACGGTGCGCAAGGTCGCAAGGTATCATGCGCAGGTTTTCACGGATCGACCTCCTTCACGGTCAGAAGGGCTTTTCAATGAAAAAAAGCATTCCGCTGGTATTGCTGTCGTCCATGCTGCTGACGGCTTGCGGTCCCGACAAAATCATCGCCGATCTCCCTTCGCCTGGCGGAAAGTATCACGTCGAGGTCCGCAAATGCCCGCAGCGCGGGTCGCTGACCTGGGACGAGCAGACCCAGGTATCCGTGGTCGAGACCGGCGTGTCGGAAAAGTGCAATGCGTTCATCGTGGCGTTGACGCAGTTCCGGTCGTATACGCCTGACGAGCAACTGCAGCTTGAATGGATTTCCGATACGGAACTCAGGGCCTGGCATCCCGCGTTCGAGCCGAAGAATGGCCCCTGGGCCAGCACGGTCAAGCAGGGGGCGCCGGTCAAGGTGATATTCGCGCCTAAGCGCTAATCGGAGGCCGGTCATACCGCGATCTGCCAGGGCCGTATCGTAAACGTGATAATTTGTTGCCCCGCTGGCACAGTTGTTACTGCTTGAATCCGCGGCTTCCAGTGAATGCGAAGTATCCGCAGGCGTATGCCGGTGAATTACCGATTTTTTGCCCATCCGTGCAGTGCCATCTATGTTTGAATACGCTCCGTTTGCGCGCGAGGTTTGGCCCGCGGCAAAACCCATATTCGACGGAGCCTGATCCAGTATGTATTTCAGAGTTTTGGCCATGGGGCTGCTGATGGCCGGCGGCAATATTGCGCAGGCCGCCACCGTGCAGGAAGTCTTCAATGGAAAAATGCTGGGCAAGAGCCAGGCGCATTTCGAAACGATAGCCGGCGCGCCGCAGGAATCCTATGGCGACGATCGCGTGTTCGACGTGCAGGGCTGCCTGATCACCGCGACGATCCAGTCGGGCAAGGTATCGGCATTGAGCATGGAACCCTCTGAAACCTGCAAGCCCGACCTTGCCAGCTTCATAGGCGAATATGCGCCCAAGCAGGGGCAGAAACTCACCCCCGCCGCCTTTGGCGCTGACCTGACGTATACGGCAGATTGCCTGACCGACTGCGGCAACGCCGCCGATCCCTGGGTGTACGCAAGCTGGACCGCGCCTCGCGCAGCCGGTGGCATGGAAATCATGCTGGGCTTTGTACAGGCCGGAGACCAAGCGCTGGATGCAGCCGAGAAATGGGCCACGCAGATGGAAAAGGCGGAAGGCAAGGATTACCTGCTCAATAACAAATTCAATTGCGACGCCCGCTACAACAGCGTCGCCGATGCAGCTTTCAAGAACGTGATCGCGACCAGCGTCAAGGTCGGGTTCAATCTGCCGAAGGAATCTTGCCGCTAGGCCGCACTGCGAACTGCTGTCTTTGCAATCCACGGCCATGTCAGGCCGATCCCAGGGGAAAAAATAAATGAAGAAGCTAATCTTGACGGTTCTTGTGGCTCAACTGCTTGCCGGGTGCGCGGGTTCCCCGCTAGGCAATATGATCAACAATGAACGCCAGGAAACCAGGGCTGACATGATGCAATCGTGGGTTGGCGAAAGCGAAGAAAAGCTGGTTTCCAAATGGGGGCCGCCCACCAACAGCTATACCTTGTCCAACGGCGGCAAGATCATTTCGTACGAATACGTCCGTGGCATCATCAACAACACCATCTACCGATGCACGGAGAAGTTCAGGATTGATGACGGCACGGTCACCAAGTGGGGCCTTAGCTCCGGGTGCGACACAAGGATTCAAGACGGCGACCTGATATCGAAGGATATCCCCATTCCGCAGCCGACCTTGTGATGGCCGGCGCGGCCCATGGCCGCGCCGCATTGGGTTGGAATTGAAATGAATATCGAGAACATCAAAGGCCGGCTGGCTTTTCTGCAGGAAGCCGAAAAACTCAAGAGCGTGCTGCGTAGCGGATTCACGTCCACCGGCCGCCCCGAAAGCACGGCTGAACACAGCTGGCGCCTGTGCCTGATGGCCATGGCCTTCGAAGACGAGTTGGCCGGCCTGGACATGCTTAAGGTTCTGAAGCTGTGCGTGCTGCACGATCTGGGCGAGGCCATCCATGGAGACGTACCCGCGATCGAGAAACACCATCATCCGGACAAGGCCAAACAGGAGAAAGCCGACCTGCTGCACCTGACCCGCTCCCTGGATGAGCAACAGCGCGCAGGAATCCTGGCGCTTTGGCAGGAATATGAGGATGCCGCCACGCCGGAAGCCAAAGCCGTCAAGGCCCTGGACAAGCTGGAAACCATCCTGCAGCACACGCAGGGTTTGAATCCGCCGGATTTCGACTATGGGTTCAATCTGACCTACGGCCAGAAGCACACCGACGCGGATCCTTTGTTTGCGCTGGTGCGCAGCATCCTGGACGAGAAGACGCGCGCCCGGATCAATCCAGAAATCTGAACGGTTTGATGCTCCAGAGGCAGAGTCAAGCGGCGCTCGCGCGCCGTTCATGCGTGCCGAACCAGACGCCCGATAACACCAGAACAAAAGCCCCCATCAGGCGCCAGGTCAGCGGATACGAGCCGCTCAGCAGCTCGATCAATACTGCCGTGATCGGCGCCAGCGCCTGAAACGACATTACCCGGCTTGCCTCCAGGCGGCTCAGCGCCCACAGCAGGCAAAAATAGCCCACTGCGCTGGAAAGCCCGATGAACACCACGTTCGCCCATTGAAAGCCGGACAGGCTGGGCAGCAATGGCGCGCTTCGCGCCAGGCAGACGCCCGCCAGGAACAAGACCGACACCAGCATCGCCACCACGCTGACATACATGGATGGATAGCGACGCAGGTACGGACGATATAAAAGACTGCAAGCCGCGCCGATGAAGGTCGCGCCCAACAAGGCGGCCCATGCCCAGCCATCTGCGGCGCTGCCCACCGCGGCGGCAGAGGGTTGCAGCAATAGCGCAATCCCCGAGACCGCCACGACCGCGCCGATCAGCCGTGGCCAGCTGAACTGCTCGCGTCCCGTGGCAATCGCCAGGCACAGCGTTACCAGCGGCAGCGTGGAAAACACCAGCGCGCAAGTGGCGGCCGGCAGCCGGGCCAGCGCGTAGTTCAACAGCAATATCAGCAGCGCGAATTGCAGTATGCCCAGGCCCGCCACCGCGCAGAAATCCTTGGCCGTGAACCGTACAGACCATCGCCGCAGCATGGGCGCGGCAAGCACGAGCGCCCCGATGGCATAACGCAGGAAAGCCAGCGTCTCGGGCGACACGTCGCTCGACACCGCGCGGGTGGACACCATCGCGGCCCCCACAAGCGCGCCTGTGACGGCGGCGGCGCATATGGCCTGGGCGCGTTCACTCATCGGAGTCGAGCCTGTCCGTGGAAACGGATTTGATCTGGCCGCAGGGATGCATCGCGTGGCCTACAGATCCCGCGCCCAATACTGTCCCACCAGATCCTTGCCGAAGCTGTGGTGCTGTTCTTCCTCGACCAGTTCGAAGCCGGCCTTTTCATAGATCCGGCGCGCGTCCGTCAGCACGCTATTGGTCCACAACACCATGCGCTTGTAGCTCGCCTGCCGCGCAAAACGCAGGCACTCGTCGACCAGCCGATGGCCTATGCCCAGCCCGCGCGCGGAGCCGTCCACATACAGCAGGCGCAGCTTCGCCGTGGTTTCGTCCTGCCGCACCACGAAGACAGAGCCCACCATCTTTCCGTCCTTCTCCGCGATCCAGCAGCGCTCTCGCTCGCGGTCGAACTCCCGGATGAACTTCGCCACGATCTCGGCCACCAGCGCCTCGTACTCCGAGTTCCAGCCGAATTCTTGCGCATAGACCATGGCCTGGTTTGCCACCACCAGCCCCATGTCGCCCGGGCGCGGATCACGCAGCACATAGGGCATGGGGGCTTTGTCGCCGAGCAGGTTCTGGATTTCGTTCATGGCATTGACCAGCTGCGCTTGCGCCGGCTCCGAAAGCTGTTTGAGGATGGCGATGATCTCGTTGCGCGACGCTTCATTGAGCGGAGCAAACGCCGCCCGGCCGGCCTCTGTCAGTTCCAGCAGGCCGACGCGGGCATCCGCGGCCGAGCGCGTCTTGGCGATCAAGCCTTTCTTTTCGAAGCCCGAGATCACGCGGCTGACATACCCGGCGTCCAGGTTCAGTTCCCGGCACAGGTCCGACGTGCTGAGCGCCGGCCTGTGGGCCAGTTCATAAAGAATGCGGACTTCGGTCAGCGAGAACTCGCTGGCCAGCAGGTGCTCATGCAGGACGCCGATCTGGCGGGTGTAGAAACGGTTGAAATGCCGGACCGCTTCGGCGCGGTCGTAGAGCGATTGCTCTGTCATGGGGGAGTTCCAATTACTTGCTTAAGGCATATTATTGTTTGCTATAGGCAAGTAATTTTATATATTTTGCTATGATTATCTCAAGGCTATAGATGTTTTCTATCAAATAATCGAGCCATTTTCCGCCTTAGTTGTCGGTGTTGGGAGTTTCAATCAACTCTTTCAGCGTCATTGCGGAAAGGCCGTGTAAACGCAAGGAGCTTCCCTCGGTCGGCTCTATCGTCACATTGCCGCTTACCGGATCAAAAAGGATGATGGTGCTTCCGGTTGACGCGACATGTCGGCCTTCTGCAATCATGGAACCGTTTCTCCAGAGAGCGAGGCATGGAGTGGCCTTGCTTTTGTTCTCTTGCTGGGCAGATGTCTTTGGAAGGTCGGAGAGAATCAATCTCTCATTTCTGCTGCCGATTGGGGTGCAATGCTCAGCGGAAACTATCCAGGTTTGGAGCTGTTTCATTGGCCCCACGTATCCCAAATAGGGAAGGAGGGCAAATAGAATCAGCACGGTCTTCATGGCGAAAATAGATAGCCAAGGTGCAATGCTGAGTGCGGCTAGTGGAATGAAGCTGATTATTTCCTTGCGCAGCCATCTCCGGCCTCTTTGAATGAACTGCCAGCCAGGAATCTTGGAGAGCATGAGCGCGATGCTGCTTCCGGCCTTTATCACGGGTTCGCGCACTTTCGGCGTGTGCGAGCCAATGAAAACCAAAGTGATTGCGAGGCCTATGGCCGCCATGACGATGGCCAACAGTTTGAAGTTTTCGAGGGTGTGTATCTCGTCCGCAATTTCTATCCAGCCGGAAAACGCGTGACTGGAGAGATGCAGAAGATCTAGTGGCGTGTCATACGTCAATTCCGTAGGCACGCCAAAGCGGCTTTCAATGGCACTGGCTGCACCGTACCCCAGCATGGAGAGGGAAGCGGCTCCCAAAACCACCAATGAGGGTACGCCGATCACAAGTCCACGGATCAAGCCTTTTTCTGCCACATCAAACTCCTGTTTTCAATAAACCAGACTTAGCTAGATTTACGGCAGGAGCGGATGTAAATGTACTGATATGGCGGGATTTTCTTCGTGCCTCTGGAGTAGGGGGGCAGATGCTCGTCGATTGCGGGCGATAGCGCCGCTTTTGTCCCATTTCATAGGCCCTTGGCCTACTGCGGCAGACGGATGCCTTTTCAGACCCTCATCTGGGGGGCATTGCGCAGATATTTCCTAGATTCGCTCGCCCAGCCCTTCCATCGGCAACCCCAGGCGTTCACGCAAGCCCGCTTGCCGCTCTCCATCCCGCAGCAAGCCGCGTCGGCGTAGCAAGGGCACGACTTCGTCCACGAACAACTGGAACTCGCTCGGGAAAGCATGCGGCATCAGCATGAAGCCATCGGCCGCGCCCTGTTGGAACCACTCGGCAATCAGGTCCGCGATGCTCTTCGGCGTGCCGCTCAGGCTGGCATGGCCGCGACTGCCCGCAAGTAACTGGAGCAACGCACGGATGGTCGTCGGGCGGTGGCGTTCGATTACCGAAGCGATCACCCCAAAGCGGCTTTTTATCCCTTCGAATCTATCGATGTCACCCAATATCGGCGGCAGGGGACCGTCCAGGTCGTGGGCTCCCAGATCGATTCCAAAGCCAGCCAGCCACGCCAGCGAAGCTTCCGGTACGATCAACTCGTCAAGGTCGCGCTTTTTGCGGCGCGCCTCTTCAACCGTGCTGCCGATGGCGGGGCTGATGCCGGGTATGAGCTTCACAGCACCAGGCTTGCGTCCATGCGCCGCGGCGCGTGTCAGCAAGTCGTGACGAAACGCATGTGCCTCCCCGATGGTGTTTTGCGCGGTGAATACCAGTTCGGCATAGCGCGAGGCGAAGTCGCGGCCATCCGATGAAGACCCGGCCTGCACCAGAACCGGATGCGACTGGACTGGCGCTGGCACGTCCTGTCCTTTGCGCCAAAGCTGCAGCACTTCTTGAACAGCCTGCGCGCCGATCTGGTAGCGCTGCTGATGCGGTACGGGCTTGTCCTGTCCAAAATTGGCGGCTGCCGCGGGATCGCCATTGGTCACGATGTTCCAGAGGGCGCGTCCGGCGCTGACATGATCCAACGTGGAAAAGGTGCGCGCAATTTCTTCCGGCGTGCTCAGCGTGGCCGATCCTGTTGCGATCAAGCCCAGCCGTTCGGTCGCCTGCGCGACACCCGACAGGAGCGTCAGCGGATCCAGTTCCCAGCGCGGGCTATGGCGCGCGCCCGGATTGAACACGAAGAAATCCGCGACGAACATGGCATGAAAGCCCCCAGTCTCGGCGAGGCGGGCGATCTCCTGGTGATAGCGGATGTCACGCAGGCGTTCTGGTTGAGCTTGGGGCAGCCGCCAAGCTCCCTCGTGGTGGCCCGCGACAAAGGCGTTCACGAGCAGAATCAACGATCGATCTTGAGCGGTCATGGATTTGGGGCGGCGGCAAGACGGTTGGAGTACTGCGGGGGAATGTCCGATAGGCCTAACTCGCGCCGCAGCGTCCGAGGCGGCCGTCCGGCGGTATCCGCGACGCCCGGTTCGAACCGGGCGCGCAGCTTGCGCCATGCGGTCGGAACTGCCACGACGTCAATCCACTCACTGAAAGAGACATCCGCAGTGCTGTCATCGCCCACCCTGGGCAGGCGGCCCTGCGGCGGTCGAGGAATATCGAGCGGGCCTGCCACGCGATAGAACGGCCCTGCGTGGTCCGCTGCCGCGATCCGATCCGTATCGATGTAGACGCCGCTGCGCTTGTCGAATCGATGGGCATCGTCATCCCAACTATCCCAGAGCGCATGCACCGCATCGACGTAGTCCCGAATGCGGCCAGGTTCGCGAGCGCCACTCAGCGACCAGCCAATCCTGCCGCCACTGATGTGATCGAGCGCCGCCAGTCGGCGGGCAGCGGTATAGGGATGGGTTTCGGCAGCGTCGACTTCGGCGAGCAGGCCTATGCGTGCGGTCAGCGGCGCCAGCGCGCCTACCACGGTCAAAGGTTCCAGCGCGCCGCGTCCGCCTGTGATCAGCGCCGCGCTTGCGCCCAACGCTTCAGCTTCGAGCACGATGTCGCGAACGGCTTGGAAATCAGGGCGCGCCGCAGGCCGAAGCACCAGCCGCGCCGGCAAGGCCCGGGGTTGATCATCCGTGTTTTGGGGCGCTATGCCTTTGTTTGATTCAGGCATGGGGCACTCCCGCCGGGATCGGGTTGGAGGGATCACGGGCGGATCCCAAATATCCCGTCAGGTCTGTGGCTGCGGCGTCTGCAGGATCGACAAACTTGTCCAGATCCAGGGGCTTGCGGATCATTCGATTACCCAACAGGAATTCGACTGAACGCCTCAGTTCGGCCAACGCTTGCGCGTCCAGACGCGGGACCCAGGTGGAACGGCTGAATGCGGTCAACGTCTGCGCCGGGCTCAATCCGAAAACAGGAGCCAGCTCGGCGGCCGTTTCCTGCGGCCGGCGTTTCAGCGCGTCGGCGCCGCGGGCGATACCGCGCAGGTAGGCCTGGACATACTCGGGCTTCTGCTGGATGAGCGATGCGGAGGCGATGATGGGAATCAGATTGCTCTTGAGGCCCTTGCCATCGCGCAGCGTGCGTGCCTGGCCTTCGGCCTCCAACTGAGTGAAGACGGGGTCCCACACCAGCGCGGCGTCAATATCGCTATTGAGCAGCGCCGTGTTCATGTCCTGTAGAGACAGGTTGAGAAACTGCACGTCCGACAGTTTCAGGCCGGATTCGGCAAGGATAAGCGCCAGCAGTTCATGCACGTTTCCCCCGCGCAACGTCGCCACCTTCTTACCCTTGAGCTCTGCCACGCTCTGGAATGGCGCATCCTTGCGCACCATCAGCGCCAGCGTTTCCTCTCCCTTGTATGACAGACCGATAATGCGATGGTCGATTCCGGAAGCGCGGCCGATCAATGCGGCAGTGTCACCGAGCGCGGCGATGTCCAGGTCGCCGGAAGCAAACGCCTCATTGATCGGCGGGCCGCCGGAAAATTGCGTCCAGATGACTTTGACGTCGTCGTGGCCGGCCTTTTTCAGTTCCTCTTCCACCCAACCGTATTGCCGGGCCAGCAGGCTTGCCGAATACGGCACGAAGGGCATGACGCCCAGGCGCAGCGTATCGGTGGCGTGGGCCGCCATGGAGCAGAGCAAGACTGCGCCGAAAGCCGGCGCTGTCATCAGGTTCCGGAATCGATCACGCATGGGTGCCACCTGTTATCGAGGTGTAAGCCGTATCGCCACGCTCTGGCACGTTGCTTGGCGGCGCTCCGGAGGCATGTTGTAGAAATTGCTCGTAAAGCGACTGGCGCAAGGCCGCGAAGCTGGCGCTTGTCCTCTTGCGCGGGTGAGGCAACTCGACATCGACCACGGCCCGTACCGTGCCCGGCCTGCTCGACAGGACGGCAATCCGATCGCCCAGATAGACGGCTTCCTCGATGTCATGGGTGATCAGCACGGTCGTCACCCGTTCCTTCTCGCGGATTCGGAGCAACTCATCCTGCATCTGCAGCCGGGTGATGGTGTCCAGCGCGCCGAACGGCTCGTCCAGCAGCAGCACGCGCGGCTCATGCGCCAGCGCACGTGCAATGGCTACACGTTGGGCCATGCCGCCCGAAAGCTGTGCAGGATAGGTGTCGCGAAACGCCAATAGCCCAACCAACTCCAGCTTCTGGTCCACGATCTCCCGGCGTCTCTGGGCGGTCTCGCGGTGCAGGCCCAGTGCCACATTTTCCGCAATCGTCATCCAGGGCAGCAGGCGATGGTCCTGGAACACCACGCCGCGTTGGAGCGATGGCCCGGAGAAAGTCTGTGCGCCTAGCGTGACGCTGCCGCCATGATCGCCATCCAGCCCCGCCAGGATCCTGAGCAAGGTGCTCTTGCCGCAACCGCTGGTCCCCACTACACAGGTAATGCTGCCTTCGGGAAAGACGAGATCTATGTTCACCAACGCAGCCACATGCTGGCCATGGGGACCCAGGTATTGCTTGCTCACATTCAGGGCTTGCATGCCGTTGCCTGCCCGTTGCTGCGCTTGCGATAGGACGTTCATGTGCGTGTCATCCCCTTGAACTGAGGACGCCATAGGACCAGCGGTTGTTCCACAGCCCGTAGAACGTCGTCAGTGATCTTCCCAAGCACACCCAGGGTCAGCATGCCTGCCAGCACCAAATCTGCCTGGGACATCGCCCGGCCGTCCATGATCAGAAAGCCTACGCCGCTGGGCGCTGCTATCAGCTCGGCGGCTACAACGCACATCCAGGCCATGGCCAGGCCTATGCGCAGACCGCTCATGATCTGCGGCGTCGCGCCCGGAAGCATGATCTTGCGGATGAACAGATGGCGGGGCAGCTCCAGCGTCCGGGCCAGCTCCACGTAGCGCCAGTCCGTCTGGCGGATGGCGTCCACGGTAGTCGTCAGAATCGGAAAAAAGCTGCCGAGCACGATGATGAAAATCTTGGCGCCTTCGTCAATGCCAAACCAGAGGACCGACAGCGGAATCCAGGCGATAGGGGGAACCGGCTTGAGTATTTGAATCAGGAAATCCACGAATCGCTCCAGGCGGTTGAAGATTCCCATGGAGATTCCCAATGTCAGCGCCAGCGCGGCAGCCGCGACGAAGCCCTGTATCACCCGCAGGCCGCTGGCGCTGACGTGGCGCCAGAGTTCTCCGCTGTCGATCAGGTACGCCACTGTCTCGGCGACATGGAGCGGGGAGGGCAAGAGGGTGGGCGAAATCAGGCCTGTGACGGAAGCCGATTGCCAAGCCGCGATAATGATGAGCGGCAGGCTGAGGCGTCCTGCAAGGGCGTGTGCGCCGCCGCGCAGCGCACGCATCGCCAGCAAGAAAAAGACTCCCTGTGTCTCATTGGACATTCTTCTCTTCATCGCTTTCCGGTGTGATGCCGCTGGATGATTAATAAGCGCCGCGACGATTGATGGCCAGGGGCGGTTCGATCCGGCTCTGTGCGAGGCGCGGCTGATGAAAAAAATATAGCGTGGGGAGAAGGGAGGCTAAATCTTGTTTTTGACTATGCTTAGTTGGCGAGCGCCAGCTTGAAAAGACGAACTCTGTTTGAATTATTTGTTGCGCCGCGCGCATCGATCAAACCTGGCCAGCATCCGAGCCTTGGTTCGTCGATACAAAACTCCATCACCGCTGCCGGAACTGCTTCCGATAAGCGGCAGGCGACACCGAAAACGCCGCCGTGAAATGCTGCCGCAGCGACACCGTCGACCCGAACCCCGTAGCCTCGGCCACCCGGTCCACCGACAGCCCGCCCGTCTCCAGCAGGCGCTGCGCCGCAGCCAGCCTGTGGTTCAGCACCCATTGCGTCACCGTCGTGCCTGTCTTCAGCTTGAAGCGCCGGGTGAAATTGCGGCGGCTCAGTCCGGCGTGGTCGGCCAGGCGGTCCAGCCCCAGCGGCTCCTGCAAATGCTCGATGGCCCATTCCATCGCGACGCTTATCGGGTCGCCGCCGTCCTCCCGCGTCAGCGGCCGTTCGATGTACTGCGCCTGCCCGCCATCGCGGTGCGGCGCCATCACCATGCGGCGCGCGACCCGGTTCGCCAGCTCCGCGCCATGGTCGCAGCGCAGCAGGTGCAGGCAGCAATCGATGGCGGCCGCCGTGCCGGCCGATGTCAGGATGTCGCCGTCGTCCACGTACAGGGCCTTGCGGTCGAGCCGGATCTGCGGGTACTTGCGGGCGAAGTCGTCGCTCCAGACCCAGTGCGTCGAAGCCGGGCGGCCGTCGAGCAGGCCGGCCTCCGCCAGCACAAAGGCGCCCAGGCATAAGCCGATGACCCGCGCGCCGCGCGCATGCGCCTCGCGCAGGGCCTGCAGCATGGTTTCCGGCGGGCGCTCGTCCGGATCGCGCCAGGCGGGCACGATCACCGTGTCGGCCTCGGCCAGGGCCGAATAGTCGTGCGGCACATGGATATCGAAACCCGACATGGTCGCGACGGGTCCGACCGCTTCGCCGCAAACCAGCAGGCGATAGCGCGGCACGCCCAGCCGGGCCAGATCGTCGCCGAACACCATGCAGGGCACGGACAGGTGGAAGGAGCTGATGCCCGCGAAGGCGACGACGGCGATGGTATGCATGGCACAAGAGGCAGGAATGCGGATTTGGCCCGATCCTATCACTAATTGGTATTCGGGCCACTTTCGGGTTAATGCCCGATGGCGCATCCTTGATGCCGTTCGCCCTCGTGCGTGAACGGCACACTAAACGCCTACAGATCAAGGACCTACGATGAACCACCCGACCATTCGCGCCATCGCCGGCGCCACCGCCCCGCAGTCCATCGACCCGGCCAGCACCGCCTTGCTGGTGATCGACTTCCAGAATGAATACTTCAGCGGCAGGCTGCCCATTCCTGAAGGCCCGGCGGCCCTGCGCAACGCCGCGCAGCTCGTTGCGCACGCCGATCAGCATGGCATCCCGGTCTTCCACATCCAGCACGCCACGCCCGCCGGCAGCCCGGTCTTCGCCGACGGCAGCACGGGCATCGAATTCCACCCCGACCTGAGTCCCGCGCCGGGCCATACGGTGCTACGCAAGTCCACTGTCAGCGTGTTTCCCAGCACCGACATCGACCAGCGCCTGAAGGCGGCTGGCGTGCGCACGCTGGTGATCACCGGTCTGATGACCCACGCCTGCGTCGCAGGCGCGGCCCGCGACGCAGTGCCGCTGGGTTATCAGGTGATCGTGGCGGCCGATGCCTGCGCCACGCGCGACCTGGATACGGGTGCGGGGGAACAGTCGGCCTTGCCGCATGCGATGCTGCATCGCGCCGCGCTGGCGAGCATCGATGACACTTTCGGCGACATCATGACGACGAAGCAGGTGCTGGCGTTGCCGTTGGGTTGACGGAGGAGGGGGGGCGCCAGGCGCTCCCCATCGCGCCGTCCGTTATGCGCCGGCCTGACTCTCCGCCTCGCCGATCCGGAAGACTTGAGATAGATCCCAATCTCCCATGCCGCGCTGTGCGGCATCCTGCAGCAGGCGCCGCACTTCCGGCAGCACGCGTTGGACCGTGGCGCTCGCTTCGGCCAGTTCGGCGATCGCGTCCAGATCCTTGAGCAGCACACGCACCGTGCCGGTGGCATGCTCGGGCGGGGTCACCATGCGCGGCCACAAGGTTTGCAGCAACACGGAATCTGCCCAGCCGCCTTGCAGGGCCGACGGCAGGGCGGCGGTATCGATGCCGCTGCGCTTGGCCAGCACGAAGGCTTCGGCCAGGCCGGCCAGCGTGGTCGCGACGATGGCCTGATTGGCGAGCTTGGTGGTCTGGCCCGCGCCGACCTCGCCCATGCGCGTGACGCGCGCGGCGTAGGCGCGCATCACGGGCGTCACGGCTTCGATCGTGTCGGCCGGTCCGCCCGCCATGATGGCCAGCTTGCCGTTCGCCGCGCCTTCCGTGCCGCCCGAGACAGGAGCATCGATCCACACGCCGCCGGTCGCCGTCGCCCAGCGCCCAGCCAGGGCGCGAGTGAGTGCGGGCGACAAGGTGGAATGGTCGATGAGACAAGAGGGCGGGGTGGCGGCGTGCGCAAGCCCATGTTCGCCGAACACGACGTCCTCCACGGCTTTGCCGTCGCCCAGGCAAAGCAGGGCGATGTCCACGCTCTCGCCCAGCGCCTGCGGCGTTGCCTTTGCCACGGCCCCGGCAGCGGCAAGCGAGTCGAGCTTCGCGCTGGAGCGGTTCCAGACGGCGACCTCGTGACCAGCGGCCAACAGCCGCCGGGTCATGGGTTCACCCATGCGGCCGATGCCGCAAAAACCGATGCGCGGCGTCTTCGTCATTCCTGGCCCCCTTGGGCAGGAGCTTCCCCGAGCGACGGTTCGTAAGGCCAGTTCACGGCCCCGGAATGGGTCACGGCGCCCAGCTTGGCCGGACGCACCAGCGCTTCATACTTCTCAAGCACGCCGCCCAGCCTGCCGCGCGCGAACGGCTGGCTGGCCTTCGCCCGGCCCGCAAGTTCCTCGTCGGAGAGTTCGACGTCCAGGCTCCCCTTGATTGCATCGATGTGTATGCGGTCGCCGTCGCGCAGCAGGCGTATCGGGCCGCCCGCCGCCGCTTCGGGGCCGACATAGCCGATGCACATGCCGCGCGTGGCGCCCGAGAACCGGCCATCCGTCAGCAGCGCGACCTTTTCTCCCATGCCTTGCCCGTAGATCGCGGCGGTCACGCTCAGCATTTCGCGCATGCCTGGGCCGCCCTTGGGTCCTTCGTTGCGAATGACGAGGACGTCGCCTTCCCGATAGGTACCGGCGGCAACCACGGCCATGCAGTCTTCTTCCGTCTCGAATACCCGCGCCGTGCCCGAGAACACCAGCTGCTTGAGGCCGGCGGTCTTCAGCGCGGCGCCGTCCGGGGCTAGATTGCCGCGCAGGACCACCAGCCCCGCGTTGGGCGAGAGCGGTTCGTCATGCGGCTTGACCACGCGGCCGTCCGGGCCGGGGAAGGCGCGCAGCGCCGTTTCCAGCGTTTCGCCGCTTTGCGTGAGCGTGTCGCCGTGTATATGTCCGCCCGCGAGCAGGGCATTGAGCACCGCCGGCACGCCGCCGACATGATGCAGGTCCACGGCCAGATAGCGTCCGCCCGGCTGCATGTCGCCGATGAGCGGCGTGCGCGCCAGCACTTCCGAGACGTCGTCGAGCGTGAAGGTGATGCCTGCCTCATGGGCGATGGCCGGGATGTGCAGCATGGCGTTGGTCGACCCGCCGGTGGCGGCGACGGCCGCGCAGGCGTTCTCCAGGCTCTTGCGCGTCACCAGGTCGCGCGGCAGCGGCCCGCCATTGCGCAGCGCGCGCATGACGTTTTCGCCGGCGCGGCGGGCGATCGCGATGCGTTCGCTGTAGACGGCCGGCACCATCGCCGAGCCCAGCGGGGCCAGCCCCAGCACCTCAGCGACCATCGCCATGGTGTTGGCCGTGAATTGCCCCGGGCAGGAACCGGCGGTCGGCGTGCAGCGCTTTTCTATGCCGCGCAGCGTTTCGGCCGACATATCGCCGCGTTGCGCCGCGCCCACGGCCTCGATGGCCGTCAGGATCGTGGCTTGCGAGCCGTCCGGGGCTACGCCCGGCAACATCGCTCCGCCGAACAGGAACACGCCGGGGACGTTCACTCGCACCATGCCCATCAGGATGCCGGGCAGGGTCTTGTCGCAACCGGCCACGCCGACCAGCGCGTCGTAGCAGTGGGCGCGCACGAACAACTCGACGCTGTCGGCGATGGTCTCGCGCGAAACCAGCGAGAACCGCATGCCCGAGTGATTCATCGACGTTCCGTCGGAGACCGAGATCGCCGAGCCGCGTATCGGCACGCCGCCGCCCGCCGCGATCCCGAGACGGACGTTGTCCGAGATCTGGTTCAGCGACATGGAACAGGGCGTGTTCTCGCCGAAGGTGTCGACGATGGCGACGAACGGCTTGTCGATGGCCTCGTCGTCCAGGCCCGTGGCGCGCAGGAAGGCACGGTGCGGGGCGCGCGTCACGCCCTCGGTGACCGTGCGGGAGCGGTGTTTGTGCAGATCTTTCATGGATGGAGTTCCTAGTATCAGTATCGGAGGAGGCTCAGGTGTTGAGCATCAAGCCGTTTTCCAGGGCCAGCACCTGGCCGGTCATCGCCGGCGCGCGGGCGGCAATGAACCAGGCCAGGTCCGCGACCTCCGACGGCTGCGACACCCGCTTGAGCGGCGCGTTTTCGCGCATGCCGTCGATCACGCGGGCGTAGGCCTCGTCGCCCAGCACGCGCCGCAGCAGGCCGTCGTCGACCATGCCCGGGGCGATGGCATTCACGCGGACCTGCGGGGCGAGATTGCGCGCAAGTGATAGCGTCAGCGAATTGACCGCGCCCTTCGAGGCCGCATAGGCGATGGACGATCCCGTGCCATTCAAGGAGGCCAGCGAAGAAATATTGATCACGCAGCCCGACGCCGCGCCCGCCGGACGCTCGCGCAACAGGGGAGCCGCGGCGCGCGTCATCTGGAACATGCCGATGAGGTTCACGCGATAGACGCGTTCGAATTCGCTGGCGTCGATCGCGTCGAGGTCGCCATGCGGAATCACGCGGGTCGTGCCCGCGCTGTTCACGACCGCGTCCAGCCGTCCCCACTTCGCCGCGACGGCATCGACCATGCCGCGGCAGGCAGCGTCGTCGCCCACATCGGCATCCACGACAAGCGTCTGGGCGCCGGCCTCGCCGCACTGCGCGGCCACCGCCTCGGCCGCCGCGCGGGTGCCGTGGTCGAAATTATTGATGGCCACGGCCCAGCCTTCACGCGCGAAACGCAGGGCCGTGGCGGCCCCGATGCCGCTGGCCGCGCCGGTCACCAGGCAGACGGGCACGCTCATGCCTGACCCCGCTTCGTGCGCAGCGACATGGCGATGAAGGCCCCGCCGACCAGCGCGCAGGCCAGCAGGATCATGCCGGGCAGCAGCTGCCCGGTGGTGTCCTTGAGAAAGCCGATGACATAAGGGCTGACGAAGCCGGCCAGGTTGCCGACCGAATTGATCAGCGCGATGGCCGCTGCGGCGCCCGCGCCGCTCATCATCGCCGTGGGGATGCCCCAGAAGACCGGCGCGATCGAATTGATGCCGATGGCGGCGACGATGAGGGCGGCCATCGACCACCACAGGTGTTCGGCAAGCAGCACCGATACCAGCATGCCGACGGCGCCCAGCACACAGCACACGGCAACGTGGATGCGGCGCTCGTTGGTGCGGTCCGCATGGCGCGCGATGAGTATCATCGCCACCGCGCTGACCAGCGACGGCACCGCCGAGAGCAGCCCGATATTGCCCAGGTTGGCCACGCCCGCGGCCCGTATCATCGTCGGCAGCCAGAACACCAGGCCGTAGTTGCCCATGGCGATGCAGAAATAGAGCAGGCCGAGCAGCCACACTTTACCGTCGCCGAACACCTGCCGCACGCTATGGCGGGCGCGGGTGCTGTCGTCGGCCGCCAGATCCTGCGCCAGCAGGCGCTTCTCGTCCGCGTTCAGCCACTTCACCGTCTCGATCCGGTCCTGCAGCATGAAGAAGGCGGCAATCCCGACCAGCAGCGACCCCAGGCCTTCGACCAGGAACAGCCACTGCCAACCGGCCAGGCCATGCATGCCGCCGAACCGCTCCATGATCCAGCCGGACAGCGGACCGCCGATGGCGCCCGACACAGGGATGGCCACCATGAACAGGGCGATGATCTGCGAGCGGCGGCTCGACGGGAACCAGGTCGACAGGTACAGCACGATGCCCGGGAAGAAGCCGGCTTCGGCCACCCCCAGCAGGAAGCGCAGCAGATAGAACGACAGCGGTCCCTGCGCGTACATCGTCAGACAGGAAATGATCGACCACGTGACCATGATGCGCGCGATCCAGATGCGCGCGCCCACGCGATGCAGGATCAGATTGCTGGGTACTTCAAAAATGAAGTAGCCCAGAAAGAAAATGCCGGCCCCCAAGCCGTAGACCGTTTCCGACATCGACAGGTCGGCCAGCATTTGCAGCTTGGCGAAGCTCACGTTCACGCGGTCGATGTAGGCGACGATGAACGACAGGAACAGGAACGGCATGATGCGCCAGGCCCGCTTGCGGTACAGCGCGTCTAGCTGCGCAGGATTCTGCGCGGCCTGCGCGCCGGCATAGGCCGGCGCGCCGCCGGAAAGGGACGAGCTCATGGGTGTTGTCTCCGTGGGTGTGTGCCATGGGGCACATCGAGTTATTCGGCAGCCTGCGAGTTCGGTTATGCGATGCGGCATCGGCGTGGGATCAATCATTGTTCCCAGTTGATCGTCGATGCTTCACGAAAGGCCTGCGCTACAGTGCTGTCCGTTCGAAGGGTACGGGCTGCTCGCATTCGGCGGCAAATCACACTTTGTGCATTTGGCATTACCGTTTGGTTATGATTGGCGGCTTGCGCCATTACCCGATGGCGATCGATATCCCCGTCTTTCCATTCACGACATGTCCGCCAGCACGCCGTCCGACAATTCGATAGAACGCTTCTTCCGCAGCGGCCTGAAGCTTGGGCATCTGCGCATCCTGGTGGCGCTGGGCGAGCTGCGTCAGGTGACGCGGGTGGCCGCGGCCTTCCACGTCACGCAGCCCGCCATCTCCAAGCAGATTGCGGAGATCGAGGAGGCGCTGGCCACGCCGGTCGTGCGCCGCGTGGGCAACGCCATTGAATTGACGCGCATAGGACGCGTGCTGGTCGAACGCGGGCGCGAGATCCTGCGCCAGATCGAACTGGCGCGGCGCGACGTCAAGGCGCTGGCCTCCGGCACGGCGGGCCACGTCAGATTCGGCGCCGTGGTGACGATCCCCCAACCCCTGATCGCGCATGCCGTCGAACTGTTCACGCGGCGCGCGCCGAATGCCTCGTTCTCGTTCGTGGAAGCCACGCTCGATCGCCTGCTCAAGATGATGGACGAAGGCAATCTCGACCTGGCCCTGGGCCGCAACCGCGTGACCGGCTATCTTCCGGTGATGCGCCACGAGTCCTTGCATCACGAGCCGTTCGTGTTCGTGGTGGGTACGCGCCACCCATTGGGCGGCCCCGACACTCCCGTGGCCTGGGCCGACCTGCAGGACGTGCGCTGGATTACGCCGATGCAGGGTTCGCCCGCTTTTGCGACCATGGTCGAGATCCTGGCCGAACATGGCGTGACCCTGTTGCGCCCGACCATCGAGTCCAGTTCCTTGGCGCTGAACCTGTCCTTGCTGCGCGACGGCGGATACGTCTCGATCCTGCCGCTGTCGCTCGCGCGCCGCTACGTGCAGCGCGGAACCATGCGGATGCTGCCGCTGCCGCCGCTGGGCCCCTTGGGCGAGGCCATTCTGTATTGGCGCGAAGACACGACGACATCCACCACGCAGCTGTTCGCCGAGTGCTTGGGGGAGTCCTCGGCGGAATTGATCGATGCCGCTGGCGCCTAGCGGCCGGCCACCTTATTTCGGCCCGGACCCGGTCCGTTCCACATAGATCGGGCTGGAGTAGATGAAGAAGCCGTCCTCGGTCGTGATGCGCAGGTACACCGCATTGTCGGAGTCTGTGTGCAGCGGCACGCGCACCTGGGCCTGCATCCGTTGCACCGGATTCTCGTCGGGCAGGCGATAGACCTGAAGCCGGCGCCGGATGCCGCCGTTTTCCACGACTACCGGCTCCAGTCCGATCTGGTCGACGGGGATCTCGGTACGCACGACCGGCGTGTCGATTTTCAGCACGCCGGCGCGCGGATCGCCCAGCCGCACGTCGATGCCGCTATAGCCCCCGGTGGTCAGCGAGCGCCAGCTCAGCATGTCGGGGCGAGGTTGCGCCAGGGTCTTGTCCAGGTTCCAGAAATTGATGGGCAGCGGATCGACGAAGGTATTGCCTTCGAGGGTCGCGCTACCGTCCCAGACCGTCTGGCGGCCGCGCCCGCGGTACTCGGACCCTTCCCAGACGATGCGGATCCGGCTGCCCAGCGCGGCCTCGTCGTAGGGGTACAGCGTCTGCACCACGTCCATGCGGTTGCGGACTTCCACGCGCTCGATGGCGCCATGGGTCAGGACCTCGAAGGACAGCTCCAGCGAGTCGCCGTCGTACGACAGGATGGCGCCCATATCGGCCTGCGTGACGGGCTCGCGCGTGACCGGGGCGCCCAACTTGGGATCATCGGAATAGCGCTGCGCCGGACTATCGAAATGCGCTTGCACGTCCAGGTAGGCGCGGCATCCGGTGGTGGCGTAGTGGCGGCGCTGGCGCAGACACTCGGCGATCGACTGGCGGGTCAGCTGGTCGGCAATCAGACAGCTCAGGCCGCCATACGCGCCAAACAACGATGCGCCAGGATGGCTGGCGCCATGCCGGCCCTTGTGTCCGTCGCTATTGGCCAGGATGCCCACGCGGTAGCCCAGCCGGAAAGCATCCTCCAGCAGCCATTCGAAGGTGCCCCAGTCGGAGTGGATCTCGATGGAGCGCTCCAGCCGCGCGTCATGCGACCGCGTAATGTCGGCGTAGCGTCCGCCTATGTGCGCGAACACCACCACGTCCTCGTCCTTCAACGCGTCGAACAGCGCATCGGCATCGTTGGCGTCCAGCGCCAGGTCCGACAGGTCGTCGATCAGGGCGTGCGAGGAACGATGGATGGGGCGGCCTTTCTTCAGGTACAGCACGTTGCGGTCGCCGCCCAGGCCGGTGTTGCCCGACCATTCATAGCCGGGAAAGATGATGAACGACCCATCCTGGTTGTATTGCGCGGTCAGCTTATTCAACTGTTCCCAGAACGGCGTGGTGATCTGGAAGTCATTGCCCTGGTGGCTCATGACGTCCAGAAAGGCGCGGTCGCGCGCGAACAGGATCAGGTCCTCGGCGGAATTGGTGCCTATGGTTTCCTCGGACTGCCCGTGCAGGTCGGCCCAATAGTGCCCGCGCGTTCCGCCGCCGGCCGGGACGATGCGGCAGGGCGTGCTTTGCGCCACGGGCAGGCCGTCGCGCAGCACCTCGATGCGCAGCTCGCCAGACGCTTCGGCCACCAATCCCTCAAGCCGCGCCGCAAACTCGCCCTCGCGCATAGTGAACGTGGCGGGCAGCCCGCGCAGCGGCAGGCTGCTGCGCAGAGTGAACTCGCCCGCTACCTGATCGCTGGGGTTGCCCCATTTGTCTTCGCCCTTGAAACCCAGGCTGAAGGGCTCGCCCGCCACCGCCTGGCTGGGCAGGATGGCCTTGTAGGCGACCGGCGGCCCGGCCACCACGGCGATGGTGGGCGAGTGCTGGAGTTCGGTGTAGTTGTAGGTGGCGAAGGCGTCCACCAGCACCTTGAATTCGAACGTAGGCTCGCTGAACGTCTGCACCCGCATGCCGGGCGAGCCCTGCCGCGTATCGCCGAAGCGCACCACGATGCGATCGCCTTCCTCCAGGTAGCCGCGCACCACCCGGATGAATAGCGTCTTGTCCCAGGGCCGGATGTTGCGCTTGCCGTCGTACTCGACCTGCAACACCGCGCCATTGGAAGCCTCGACCGTGGTGTAGTTCCAGCCGTCCGGCTGATCGAACTGCGGCTTGCCCATGTCGCTGGCGAAGCGGTGCACGATCTTGATCGACCCGGTGTCGTCGATCCCGAAATAGCCCGCGGTGTACGTCAGCGTGAACGACGCGAAGCTGCCCGCTTCGAAGCGGCCGGTAGGTTCGACGATGGCCGATCCCATGCGGTCGGCGGCGTAGGAAGAGTGGGGCATTGCGGTTCCAGGCGGGTTAGGGAAATCCCATCTTAGGGACCGCACATCCATATAGCTATAGTATGCAAACTATTCCATCATGACGTCGCTACATGACCGAGCCGATCGAATCCGTCTCCCTGCGCCAACTGCGCGCGCTGGTCGCTATCGGTGAAACGGCGAGCTTCACGGCCGCCGGCGAACGCCTGGGCCTGTCGCAACCTTCGGTCAGCCACTTGATCCGCCGCTTGGAGGCCGAAGTCGGCCAGCCGCTGGTGGTGCGCGGCCGCGAGGTCTCCTTGACCCGCGACGGCCAGGCCATGGTCGACGCGGCGCGGCGCGCCATCCTGGCCATCGACAGTTCCATCCAGGAATGCCGCGAACACTCCGACCTGAAGCGCGGCAAAGTCATGGTCGCCGTGGGCCACGTCAGCGCGGCCACCTTGTTGCCGCACATCCTGATGGAGTTCCGCCAGCGCCACCCCCAACTGGATCTGATCGTGGTCGATTGCATGGTGCAGCAGATCCGCACGCGCCTGCTCTCGCACGAGGCCGATGTCGGCCTGGGTGCGGTCATGCAGGACGACGACTCCCGCATCATGGTGGAACAGCTTTCGGACAGCGGCGTCGCGCTCTTCGCGCGCATGGATCACCCCCTGGCCAGGCTGGACGAGGTCGACGCCAAAGTGCTGGCCGAATTGCCCTGCATCCAGCTGAACCCCGAAGCGCCCGCCTGGCTCAACATCAGCCGCCGCTTGATCGCCGCGAACATCTATCCGCGCGTCGAACAGCGCGTCGTCCTCCTGTCCACGGCCATTGGCCTGATACAGGCCGGCATGGGCGTAGCCATGCTGCCGCAGATCGCGCGCGGGCAGATGCCCGCCGGCATCAAGGGCATTGCCTTGCGTAACCCGGCGCTGGAATGGCCGATCTCCATCGCGCGCCTGGCCAACTACCCCTTGTCTCCCGCGGCCCAGGCCTTCGTCGCCGTGGTCCGCTCGGTCTCCCAACGCCTGCGCCGCGACGCGGCCATGCCGTGATGGCATGACGCTATAGCACCCCGCCTATTTTTTGGGGTTGCCTGCTCCGATACGCTGCTTGGCATCATGCAAGCCCGCATGGTTTCCATAGCTCGCGCCAGCGCGGAGGCATCATGAAAACACTACAAGGGGTTCTACTGGGGGCTGTACTGGCCTGTGCGTCGCTAGTCGCGACGCCAGCCGAGGCGGCGCCGTTTCCGGATCGTCCCATCACGCTGGTCGTGCCGCTGGCGGCGGGTAGCACGGCGGATATCCTGGCGCGCTCGATCCAGCCTGGCCTTAGCCAGCAATTGGGGCAAACAGTCGTCGTCGAAAACAAGCCCGGCGGCGGCGGCCAGATCGCCATGAGCTACGTGGCCAAGGCCTCGCCCGACGGTTACACGCTGGTGCTGGGCTCCAACAATACCTGGGCCATCAACCTGGGACTGTTCTCGAAGCTGTCCTACGATCCGAACAAGGACTTCGTGCCGGTCGCCTATCTGGCCGGCGGCTCCAATGTGCTGATCGTGCCGTCCGACAGCCCGTACCGCTCCGTGCCCGAACTGGTCTCGGCCTTGAAAGCCCAACCCGGCAAGCTGATGTACTCGTCCGGCGGCAACGGCACCACGCACCACCTCTCGGCCGAACTGCTGCTGTCGATCACCGGCACCCAGGCCGCGCACATCCCCTACCGTGGCGCCCCGCAAGGCGTGGCCGCCGTCATGGCGCATGAGGTCGCCTTCGCGTTCTACAACACGCCCAGCGTGTCCGGCCTGGTCAAGGAAGGCAAGCTGCGCGCCCTGGCGGTCACGGGCGAGGCCCGATCCCCCTTGCTGCCAGACGTGCCGACCATGATGGAAGAGGGCGTGCAGGGCTACGTGATCACCGTCGATCTCGGCCTGATGGCCCCCGCAGGCACGCCGCCGGACGTCGTGGCAAAACTCAACGCCGCGGCGCGCAAAGTCATGGACAGCGCCGAACAGCGCCAGCGGTTGCAGGGCTTGGGGTATGAGATCTTCCACGACGGGCCACCCAGCGGCTTGGCGGCATTTATCCAGGCGGATATCGCCAAATGGGTGCCGCTGGTGCAGCGGTCGGGGGCGAAAGTGGATTAAGTGTTTGCGTTGCGTGATTCCTCTGCCTGGGGAAATGCGCGGGGCGCCAGCTTACAATTCGCCGGCCCCAGCAACCTCAGCAGAGTGAGTCCCGCCCATGTCCGAACACCACCAGTTTCTGTGCCCCCGCGACATGCATTTGCCGCCGCCTGATTGGCGCGCGCTGGAAATCAAACTGCTGGAAGGTGGATATGTGATGGAACCGCGCGGCGATGGCATTCCGTATCGCGCGCTGTTGAACCTTAGCTTCGACCTGGCAAGCCTGAATGAAGGTTCGTACCAATATCAGGAAGGCCTGCGCACCACGGGAGACGTGATCGCCCTGTACGTGGGAGCGGGGTATCTGCCGGCGGAGATACCGATACGCCATAACGACACGATGGAAGAGGCCATAGCGTTGCTGGCGGAGCACGGCATTAGGCCGGGGGACCGGTATGCCGATAACGAGAGCAGCGACTGGAACAGCCCGCAGTATTGCCTGGGGCCGGCGGCTCGTGCCTATCTGACTGACGATACGCGGGCTTCCTATGATGCAGACCCCAAGAATTTTCCGTTGATGCTGCTGGCCTATGATGGGCCTGAGCCGCATGTGGCGGTGGGGGAGAATCTCTCCGAGCCTAGCTTGCCGGGGTCAGATGAATTGCTGGAATCCATGCCGCCGTTTGACTCGCATGTTGATTTTATTGGGGCGGCTTATGAGGATCCGGCGGCGCAGTGGCATTGTGCGGAGAATGGGCGCGATTACCGGATACTCGAACTGGATTGGCAGTACAGCTTGGCGATGGGGTTTCGGATGGTTCGGACGGAGTGGCTGGATGACGGCAGCGCACGGGGACTGGCTAGGTTGATCGGGGATCTGACCGGGCAGGCTATGGTTTGCAGCCATCGGCATTTGTGAACGTGGGGTAGGGGATAGGCGCTGGGCTGTTATTCCCTTGTTCTTGCGAGACGTGAACCTGCGGTACAGATGAGAGGTGTCGCTACGGCTGTTCCAGCGGCCACACTTCAACGACCCCGTGCGCGACGGCGCAGGGTGTTTGCGACACCATCGCTATAGCTTCGGCCATGTCGGCGGCTTCGATGATGGCAAAGCCGGCCACTGGCAAGGGCGACTTCATGAATGGGCCGTTTGTTGTTTCGACCCGAGTGGCTTCCGGGTTGCGCACTTGTACTGGCTTGCCTGCAATGCCCATCAATACGCCGTCTTTCTGCAATTTTGCATCGTGTGCATGCGCTGCGTTTCGGATGGTCGCGGGCGTACGATCATAGCCCTCTTGATCGCCATATCCGATGGTCACGAATTTGGGCATGGTTTGTCCCCTTTGCGTGTTGGAGAAATGGTGTCTGGTTGCAATCTGCCGAGAGAATTGTAGTCTGACACCATTTTTCGCGCAGGGTCGCCAACGGTCCATCACTAGCGGCAGTTCGTGGCCAGAGGCTCCACAGATTGAGTCTTATGGGAATAAGCCCCGAGAGCTTATCCGCGTCAATGACGACGCTATTGCTGGGTACGCGGTCCCGGCACTGGTGGGCGTTGAATACGGCGAACATGGCTGGTCAATCTAATTCGATTCTGTGGTGGAGATCGACGCCGCGTGCCTTTTAGTGAGACGTCAAATGCTGGAAAGAGTAGAGCTTGGCAGCGGCTATATCATAAGAAAGCCATGTTTACATTTTTCTAAAAACACTGTATAAATATACAGTTATAATTGGTCGCAGCGTCCGCTAATTGGTCAAGTATTGTAGGATGGCATTACATCTATCCGTCTTGTGGGCGCGCCATGGCAAGAAAAAAAGTATCAGTAGTTTTTCATCGTGTTGAGCAGGCGGGGTTTTATCCGTGGGGAAGACGTAACCGAGTTCTGGGTGACTTGCAGGGGACATTTGAGGCACTACATCGATGGGGGAGAGGGAAGCGATTCTCCCTAACACGATTGGTCGATAGACGAGGCGAAGAAGAGTTGCCAGTCTATTTGCTCGGAATTGAACCTCTTGGAGCAGAGTGGCTTTTTGCAACGTGGAATAGGGTTCCGGATTCGGAAGGAAAGATTCCTTCCATTAGCATGAACTCGGTGGTAGGCGATCAGCCCGAGGTCCACTTGAATAATATTGATGAGAACACCATTCCTGGGTTTGCAACCTATTTTTGGGTGGTGCCTGAATTGGAAGTTATTGCAACGATTCGCATTGAGACACGTGCAAGTGGCAAAGACGCGATGCGGGGATATGTAGAACGTTTCTTGGAAACAGAAAGTGCATATGTCGTATCTGATGATCAAGGTACAGTAATCGGATATCGCGCAATGGATGGACGTGGGGATGTTATTAAGGCAAAGCCCATGTTCAGGCTAAGCCCCTTCGTAAAACAAGGGCCATTAAGTTTCATTAGACGGCATCGTGAGCAGATTGCTCGTGTTATTAGGACTGGCCATCTGGAGGCAGTAAATGCACAAGATCGCCAAGTCGCCCAAGGTCTGTTCGCTTTTTTTCGGGGGGCTCGACCCGATCACCAACTCGTTAACAATCGTCGAGTGAAGTTAGAGCTGGACTTCACTCCTTCTGCCGACGAACTCGAAGCGATGATTGAGGCTGAGTTGGGGGCAGATGCGGTTTCCGCATGGGACGACCTAGGATTTCTGATGGCAGGAGATATGAACACGACGCATTGGGTGGGGCGAGCCATCGCCAGCGACTCCCCAACATTTGACCTGCCGGATGCAGAGGGGGGGGTGTACGATTTGCGGGAAATCGGGAGGGAACTGGCGGCCCGGAGGCGAGAGCTTTTCAGAGCACTGGATCATGACCAATGATAGGCAGCGAATTCTGTGGCGCAACGGCATTGTCATCGCGGCGTTTTGCATAGCCGTAGGATTGGTGATCGTTGCCTTTCTGTTTGGCCGCATGATACCTTTCGCTCAACAATGGCCGCTTTATGAAGCATTGAGAAATACAGCGGCGATCATCTTTGCCGTGGTGGGCGCTTGGCTTGCAATCATCTATCCGGAGAGATTGAAACTCTCGTTTGGCAAGCCCACCGAGAGCAAAGGTTCGAGTGCGAATATGGGCCTTCTACTTACCCCCGCGGTAAGTTCAACTTTCATTTTGATGATGGTGCTTATGGTCGGTGTTCTTGCCCCGATTTTGAAGCAAGTGCCATATTTGACAGAAAATGTTGGCGCCGTGCGAGGTGCATCGTTCGCGTTTTTGATGATTCTCACTATTTGGCAAGTTGTAATCGTTTTTATCGCTATTATGCCTGTCGAGTTTCTGTTGAATCAAGTTTCAAAGGAAATCGCCCAAGAAGAAATCTCGAAAAGCTACGGTAGTCAACACCAGAAGCTGTAGGCTGCTGCGTGAGCGTCTTGGTGGAGGCGTGCAGCCAACGGCCAACGGCGGCGACTGAGCGCCGCAGCATGAGGGATAGCCGTTAGGAAAAGGAGATCGCGTCGCCTATCAAGAGATTATGACCTGCCCCCAGACTTAGTACGGCACCGACGTAGAGTCCAGGGTAAAAAGCCGTTGTTGGCGATGCGCCTGAGCAAACTGCTCCGGCGTTAAGTATCCCAGCGCGCTATGCGGGGGTTCGGTGTTGTACTCGACGCGCCAGTCTTCGATCAAGGATTTGGCTTGGCGCAGCGACATGAACCAATGCTCATTCAGGCATTCATCGCGGAATTCTCCGTTGAAGCTCTCGACGTATGCATTCTCCACGGGCTTGCCTGGTCTGATGAACGACAGCTCCACGCCGACCTGATAGGCCCAAGCGTCCAAGGCCCTGCCGGCAAACTCCGGGCCGTTGTCCACGGTGATGGATTTGGGCAGCCCACGCAGTTCCGCAAGCCGTTGCAGCACCTGTGCCACCCGCAATCCCGGCAGTGATGTATCGACCTCGATGGCAAGACACTCGCGCGTGTAGTCATCGACGATGTTCAAGCACCGGAACCTGCGGCCATAGGCCAGACCGTCGGACACGAAGTCCATCGACCAGCTCTGATTCGGCGCC